>JAISXC010000057.1 GCA_031270875.1 Desulfovibrio sp. | reverse complement strand
TCCTGCGCGAAATTCTTTACAGACGCCGCTTCTGTTCGCCGTCAGTTCCCGGACTTGCCGCTGCTCATTCTGGGGCCGGGATACCCCGAAGTCGCCCACATCAACGACGAGTACTGTCCTGTGGAGCAAATCGTCACTGCGCGGCGCATCTATGAGGCGTTAATAGAAGATTGGTATCTGTCGTTTCATAAATCAGGCGGAATTCCGCACCACTCCGGCACGTAAAAAAGGCATCAAGAGCGCCATCATTCATGAATTAAGGAGGACAAGCATGTCCAAGGCAATTCTGGCAGCAAAAGAACAGGTGCTCTGGGGCTGTCAGACCATGTGCCGTCGGGGCTATGTTCTCGGCACGGCAGGCAACATCAGCGCCAGGGTTGAAGGCGAGGATCTCTTTGTCATCACCCCCACATCTTTTCCCTATGAGGGCCTGAGCAGCGCCGACCTAGTGGTGGCTGACATGAATGGCGACATTGTGGAAGGCGAAAAGATGCCCTCCATAGAATTCACCATGCACCGCGGCATCATACTCAAGCGCCCGGACGTGCGCTGCATCGTGCATACCCACTCCAAGTTCGCGACAGCCGCCAGCTCCATCGCTGGCGTGAGTGTAATCCCGGTCATAGACATTGAGACTGTGATCTACATCGGCGGCGACATCCCCATCGCGCCCTTCGCCCCTCCCGGCAGCGAAGAGCTGGCCGAGAACGTGGCCAATTCTATGGGCACGGTGGCTGGCATCCTGATGGAAGCGCACGGCGCCGTCGGCGTAGGCAGGACCATGAAGGAAGCCATGATTGCCAGCGACAATATTGAACGGACCTGCGAGATGTTCCTCGCCATCAAGGCCTGCGGCGAAATCAAGCCGCTGCCCGAGGACTTCCTGCGCACATTCAAGGAGCACTCGCTCAAAAAAAGGGGCCTTCTGTATCCTCTTTTTGGCGATTAGCGGTAACTGGCTCTAATCGCCCTGAAAATTTCCCCCTTCCCGCTCAAGGCGACCGATGAATGCCATGAGGTTGTCCGGCATGCCTTCCTTGTGTTCGTCGGGGTAGAGGAGAGCGGACATGTAAAAAACCGAATTGAGTCGCAATGCGGTACGCGCGCCGGATGCGAAACGGTCAAGCGCCAAAGCCAGCTTGAATCTCAGCTCGCCCGGAAGGGGCGCCAACAGCGGTTTTGCATCCTCGTCAAGCTTGGCCAAAAGTTCGGCCTTTGCCCGCATGTCGACAATGTAGCCCTGTGTATCGCCGGCTTCAAGACGGCGCATTGCCCCGGCCTCCAAGGCCATAACGCGCGAATGGCGTTCCTTCAGACAGTCTGTGAGCGCGTTCAGGCACTCTCCGGTGTCCATAACGGGTCTCCATTTTCAATTTACGGGCGGCGCGCGAAAAACGCTGTCAATCCCAATGGCGTTTGTCCTCAATGGGCCGTGCCTGCGGCGCAAGACTGCCGGGCGGCAGTATGATCAATTTCGGACGCAGTTTTATTTTTTCCCGGAACTGGTGCAAAAGCTCCTCTTCCCGTTTGAATTCGCTGCTTTCGACAAAAAGCGTCATTTCGTCAATGCCGCCGGGATTGGTGACTTCAATAAGCCAGCGTTTGACTTCCTCAAAACGGCTCATGACCTGTTCAACCTGATGCGGGTATACGAACATGCCCATAATACGGGCCGTTGTGTCCACGCGTCCCACTATGCTGCCCAGTCGCGGGCTCATCCGACCGCAGCCGCAAGGGCTGCGGTCAATGTAGGAGAGGTCTCCGGTGGCAAGGCGTATCAAGGGATAGGTTTTGTTGAAAGCCGTCACGACTATTTCTCCCACCTCACCGTCTTTGAGGGGAATGCCTGTGTCCGGGTGGCAGATTTCCACAAAGCAGCGGTTCGCTATGTGCAACCCCGTTTTGTGAAAACATTCGTAACCCACGCAGCCCACATCGGCAGTTCCATAACATTGGCGCATAATCAGATCATATTTTTTTTCCATCTGCGAACGCATTTTTTCCGAGAGACGCTCGCCTGTGACCAGCGCGACCTCAAGGAAGAGATCCTTGCGAAGATTAAGCCCTTTTTCTTCGGCTTTCTGGGCCAGATGCATGAGGAAGCTTGGCGTTCCGATGTAGCCTGAAACGCGCAATTTCTGCATAATATCCAGTTGTGTTATCGCATCGGTGGGACCGGCAGGGATTACGGCGCAACCAAGATTGCGCAACGGTTCCTCAAACATCAATCCCGCAGGCGTAAGCTGATAGTTGAATGTATTCTGCACGGCGTCACCCGGACGAAATCCGATAGAATAAAGAGCTTCCGTGTAACCCCAATAATCCTCCCCGCGATCCTCGGGATCAAAGATCGGCCCCGGCGAGAGAAAAATGCGCCTGAGATCACCTATGTCCTTGGTCAAAAGCCCGCCGAGACGCGGCCCCATGGACTGCAGGAAGATGAGTTCCTTTTTCTTCAGAATGGGTATGTGCTTAATGTCGGAAAGATTTTTGAATTTCTCCACATGGAACTGGGCGCGGTCGAAACGCTTTTTGACGTCTTCCGAGTAGCGGTACGCATAAGAAAGCAATTCTTTAATCTGTATGAGGCAGTATTGGCGGCGTTCGCTTTCGTCATACACTTCGCGGCGGCTGTAAATGCCTTCTGTGCGGTCTTTGCGGGTCATTGTCTTCCTCGTTGACGAAAAAGAAAAGATTAGGTTTGTATTGCAACGCCTATGCGGCGTAACTTGATGTAGTTATTCCACAGTGACGCTTTTGGCAAGATTGCGCGGCTGGTCAACGTCTTTGCCCAGATAATCGGCCATCTCATAGCTGAAAAGCTGGAGAGCCGGTAAAACAACAAAGCCGGCCAAGGGAGACGGCAGGCGGGGGATCGTCCAGATATCGTCGGCCGACAAATCCATTCCCCGGTTGGTCAGCGCAATGACTTTGCCTTGGCGGGCCTGCACTTCCACAATGTTCGACTTCGTCTTGGGGAAAAGCCCGTCATCAAGGGCAATGGCAAAAGTGGGAAAGGCGGAATCAATAAGCGCTATGGGGCCGTGCTTCATCTCTCCGGCAGCGTAACCCTCCGCATGGATATAGGAGAGTTCCTTCAATTTCAGCGCGCCCTCAAGGGCGAGAGGAAAGCAGTGTCCCCGCCCGAGATAAAAAAAGTTGCGGGCTTGCGCATACTTCCTTGAAAGCCGTCTCGCTTTTTCGTGCATAGCGGACAAGGCGTCTCCAAGAATGGCGGGCAGGGATTCAAGAATACTTATCCACTGGCTGCGCGACCTTTGCAGCAATTCGTCCGGTTCATGTCGTCGCGCTTGCCAGTAAAGGGCCAAGAGAGCAAGCATGAGCATTTGGCTGCACATGGCTTTTGTTGAGGCCACGCTGATTTCCGGCCCGGCCTGCGTGTACAGAACCGCTGAGGACTCACGGGCTATGGAAGAGCCGATGGCGTTGCACAGACCGATGACAGTCGCTCCCTGTTCTTTGGCGATGCGCAACGCGGCAAGCGTGTCCGCGGTTTCGCCGCTTTGGCTGACAACAAGCACCATCTCGTCTTCCTCAAACAAAAAATTGTCGCGATGGCGGAATTCCGAGGCAATTTCCACCTGCACGGGAACGCGCGCCCAATCTTCCAGCAAATGGCGCCCCCAGAGTGCCGAATGCCAGGAAGTGCCGCAGGCCACGATATGGAGACGGACGGGCACAGGCAGAGCATCCAGTTCGGGCAAAAACACGGTATCGTCTCGTTCGCCGATCCGGCCTGCAAGGGCATCCGTTATGACCCGGGGCTGCTCGAAAATTTCCTTGATCATGTAGTGCCTGTAGCCGCTTTTCTGGGCGGCCTGCATATCCCACAGAATTGTTTGCAGCTCGTGAGTGACGGGTTCCAGATCTTTCAGGCGGAATATCGCATAATCTTTGGCGGTCGCCCGCACGATGTCGCCGTCATCCAGAAAAATGACCTTGCGGGTATAGGGCAGAAAAGCGGGAATGTCGGATGCCGCGAAATTTTCTCCAGTCCCGACGCCGAAAATAAGAGGAGCGGACATACGGGCCGCGTAAAAAGTATCCGGTGCGTTCCGGTCCATCAGACAGACGGCATACGCGCCGTGCGCGCGTCGCAGGGCGGACGCGAATGCGCGCAGCAGTTCCGGCTCGTTTTTGCGGCATTCGGCGATCAGGTTGACAAGAACCTCCGTATCCGTTTCCGAATGAAAAACATAGCCCTTTTCGCCGAGTTCCGCTTTCAATTCCTGAAAGTTTTCGACAATGCCGTTATGCACAATAGCCAGGGAGTTGTCATTCGAACAATGCGGGTGCGCGTTGCGTTCCGCGGGAACGCCGTGTGTGGCCCAACGGGTGTGCCCCATGGCGCACGTGGACGTGGTTCTCTGCTCGGACGCAAGCTTCTCCTCAAGAGCGCTCAATTTGCCCTCGGCGCGTACGACGCAGAAAGACCTGTTGCGCACAAAAGCCACTCCTGCGGAATCATAACCGCGGTATTCCAGACGGTGCAGTCCTTCAATCACTACGGGCACTGCGGGTCTGCGCCCCGCGTATCCAATTATGCCGCACATGAAAATTCTCCCGCGTTATTCAGACGTATCTTTGCCGCCCTGTTCCGGCAGCAGGATTCCAGGGCCCATGAGTCGCCGCTTTGGAGCCGCTTGCGCTTTGGATGGGGCTTTTGCCGGCGAATCCTTGCGGGCATTTCACCTGTGAAACGCCCCTAAAATCCCTTTCGTTCAATAATGCCCTGGTTGAGAATCTCAACCTTTGCCCTGGCAAAAAGGTTGAGCATGAAAATCTGGAAAAGTCCCTCTGTCCGCTCCCTTGCCGTGATGTTTTCCATCAGACCCTGCAAACTTTGCCATTCCAGGGTGTCGGGATCCCGCACGGCAATTGTCCGGCACAACATCGCGCCGGTGCCTTCTGTTTTGCTGTCAACGGTAAAGACGGTTGAAATCCACCGCAGCGGTGTGGAAGAAAAAATCGCTTCATCAAGGGCTGCATCGGGCTCAAAGTTCTCCAGATTGCCCATGCGCTGCAAGGAGGCGGTCCGGATACGGAATTCTTTTTTTTGCGTTTCCGTCAGAGGGCGATCTCCCAGTTTGTCGAGCTGCAGAGCGGCTTGTTCCTTGGCGGCCTCAAGGCCTTTTTCCGTGATCAGCCGCACGGCAATCGCCTCTTTGACGTCATTGAACGGTGCCAGGATTCTTGGCGCCGTTTCAAGCACGCGCGCGATAAGATACTGCTCCCGGGCTTCAAAAACAGTATCGACAGGCGAACCAGCACTGCCCGCGAGAAGAAGGGCGGCCTTGTCCGGCGCAAGCCCGAGCGTTTTTTCGATTTCCGGCTGTGTTAACAAAGCGGTTTTTTGCGCGAGCAGACCAAAACGGGCTGCGCTTTCACTGAGATTTTTGTTAAGGATATTGTCCTCCATCAGACTGTCAAGAACTTCATGCAATCTGTCCACACTGTCTTTCGGCATTCCAGAATTTTTTTCGTTGGTTGATTCAGGCACGGATTCCGGTTTTACAAGCACATATTCAACGGCGGCCTTGGGCGGAAGCATGTAATCTTCTTTGTGCGCGTCATAATATGCCTGTATTTCCGCATCGACGGGAGCGATGGCTGCAATTTTTTTTGCCGGCAGAAAAATATATTCAATCTGTCGCGTTTGCCGCAAAAAATTATAGCGGTTTTTTGCCTCATCGGGCGCTGTCCAGGCGGGAGATGTTATCATGGCATAAAGTTTGTCGCGCAGCAAACCTACGCCTAAAGATTGCTCGTACTGGGCGGGGCTTGTGCGCTGCGCGGCCAGGACACTTTTGTACGCTTCCGGATCAAAACGCCCCTGTGCATCCTGAAAGGCCTTGAACTGGGCGACAGCCTGACGCAATTCCCGCGGAGATACCGTTATTCCATGCCTTGCGGCCTCCTGCCTGAGCAGCACGTCAAACACGAGTTCCTGGAACACCTGCAATCCCAGCCCGCTCAACTCTTCGCGTGTTATGCCGGGTGAATTGCGCAGGGCGGCGTCTTCGGCATTTTGGTACGCATGCTCAAACTGCTGAACTGGTATGGCCTCCCCGTTTACGGTGGCCACGGTGTTGCCGGAGCTGTGATCCGTGAAACTGCCGATGCCCCAGAATACAAAAACCAGAATGATGATGCCGAATGCCAGCTTGATTCCGAAAGACTGCGCATTGGAACGTATATAATCAAGCATGTTGACTCCGGTACGCTGGATTTGATTTCAATACGACCTGTATATATAAAAAATTTTCTTCGGGTTGACAACCGGCGCGCGATAGCGGACGATAGAATCTGTCGGCCGATATTGCAAAAAAAGGAGCAAGCTGGATGAATACAATCGCATTTAAGGGAACTTCACTTCATCTTGACGGCGAACAGCCGGCACAAGGCGCAAAAGCTCCGGATTTCGACTTGCTTGCCAATGACTTGAGCCCGCGCACTCTCAAAAACTATCACGGCAGCATCCTTGTGCTTCTTAGCGTGCCCTCGCTGGACACGCCCGTCTGCGACCTTGAAGTACGCCGTTTCAATAAAGAAGCTGCGAATCTTTCCGGCAAGGTGCGCATTGCGGCGATAAGTTGCGATCTCCCGTTCGCACAGGCGCGCTGGTGCGGAGCTGCCGGCGTTTCAGCGGTGGAAACCCTATCCGACCACAGAGAGACGAGTTTCGGAAAAAACTACGGCGTACTCGTCAAGGAACTTCGCCTGCTGGCGCGGGCCGTCTTTGTCGTCGCCCGGGACGGAACGCTGTCATACAGCCGGATTGTTCCGGAAATGACCCATGAGCCGAACTATGACGAGGCCCTTGCCGCCATACAGAAACTTGTCTGACGCCCCGAAGCCGGCTTGGCAGGCCGGTCAAAACATGTTGCCGATCGGCCTGTCATTTGCCCATGGCGTTCATAAAATCTTTATTGGATTTTGTGCCGCGCATTTTGTCGAGTAAAAATTCCATACTGTCAATGGAAGACATGGGCGCGAGAATTTTGCGCAATATCCAGACACGGTTGAGAATATCTTCCGGGAGAAGCAAGTCCTCCTTGCGGGTGCCGGTACGGTTAATGTCAATGGCCGGGAACACCCGTTTTTCCGCAAGGTGGCGATCCAGATATATTTCCATGTTGCCGGTGCCCTTGAATTCCTCAAAGATCACCTCATCCATGCGTGAACCCGTGTCAATCAGGGCTGTGGCGATAATGGTCAGGCTGCCGCCCTCCTCAATATTGCGGGCCGCGCCGAAAAAACGTTTCGGACGCTGCAGGGCGTTTGCGTCCAGACCGCCGGAGAGAACGCGCCCCGACGAAGGCGTTACCGCGTTGTAGGCACGGCCAAGCCTGGTTATGGAATCCAGCAGGATCACGACATCCCTCTTGCGCTCCACCAAACGCTTGGCTTTTTCAAGAACCATCTCGCACACTTGAACATGACGTTGGGGTGGCTCGTCAAACGTCGAGCTGATCACCTCCGCCTTTTTCACGGTACGCTCCATATCCGTGACTTCTTCGGGCCGTTCGTCTATAAGCAGAACTATCAGATACACATCCGGATTGTTGGCGTTGATGGCATTGGCGAGCGATTGCAACAAAATGGTTTTGCCCGTGCGCGGAGGGGCCACAATCAGGCCGCGTTGTCCGCACCCGACAGGGGCCAGGATGTCGATGACGCGGTTGGAGAGATTTTTGTCCCCGTACTCCATAATAAGCTGACTGTTGGGATAGATGGGAGTCAGATTGTCAAACAGCACAAGATTCTTGGCATGTTCCGGCTGCTCAAAACTGATTTCCGTCACTTTGAGCAGGGCGAAATAACGCTCCCCCTCCTTGGGGGGACGAATTTGCCCGGAAACGATGTCCCCCTTGCGCAGGGAAAAACGTCTTATTTGTGAAGGGGAAACGTAAATGTCATCAGGCCCCGGCATATAGCTGCACAAAGGCGAACGGAGAAAGCCGAACCCGTCGGGAAGAATTTCCAGAACGCCGTCGCCGTAAATGGCGCCGTTTTGTGAAGCGCATGTGGAGAGCAGGGCAAAGATAAGCTCCTGTTTGCGCATGGAACTTGCGTTCTCAATCTCAAATTGCTCCGCGAGATCCATCAATTCCTGCATGGAGCGGGTTTTGAGATCGGTCAGACTCAGAACGCTGTCTGTCAGCAAAACTGGTGTGGTTTTCTTTTTTCGCATACTAATCCAAGATGTTAATGATAAACGAGAACCATCAGCACATTGCCGCGCACTGTGACATAGGTAAATGGCTAGGGAACGAATCGGCGTGTGTTGAAGCGACTACCGCATCTTTTCAATGTTGGCAAGAAAAAAAATGAAGTTCAGGGAAAAAGTGCTGCGCCTCAACCGACAGCCTCTGTTGGCGTCAGAGCATCCGGAAGAGGAGAATTTTTCTGGCGACAGCATTGCGTGTAAATATCGAGAAGTTCTTCGCGCAGGGCGTCTTTTGGCACGTTCAGCACCTCAGCAAGCTCCCCCGTGACAAGATTCATGGCCAATTCCTGCAGACGCCGTTCTCCAAAGGAGAGTTCCTTGGTTTTGCCGATGAGCAGAAGTTCCCGCAACACTTCGGCAACAACGTGGAGAGCGTGATTTTTTAATCTTTCGGAATACTCGCGAAAACGACGATTCCAGTTTTGGCCTGTATAGACAGTTCTGCCGGTATCATTCCGCAGGCTTTGCAGAATGCGCTCAGCCTCGGCTTGCGGGACAAGGGGGCGCAGACCCACTTTGCCGGCGTTGTCAACCGGCACCATAAGAGTGACATTGTTGGAGCGGATGCGGACAACGTAAAACAGGCACAAACCGCCATTGATTTCCTGTCTGTCAATGCGTTCAATTATTCCGACACCCTGGGCAGGATACACCACGAGATCATTCAAAGAAAACATGGCATCACCGCCCGCGCCGCATTCGCCGCTCCCGGCGAGACTGGGAAACACTGCCCTCGGCATGGAAAAACTGCCTGTTGGACATGGATCATGGGACATGCTGGATATTGAAAGATATATGGCACCCCTTGTACGCGACTTTTAGAAAAAGGTCCAGATAAAAATCAAGACCGGACATGTCGTCAGGTCAATGCGCGGTTCATGAGAAAGACCGCATCGGCCAGCCTGCGGTGCGGGGTGGGCATGGGCAGGTCAGCGACTTCCTCCGGTTCGGCCCAGCGCCAGGAACTGGCGGCCGTGAGGCGCACAGGCGGAGGGGGCAAATCCTGCGGGCAATGAAGCTCAGTCAGACTCAGCCCAAAACAGTGCATGGCGATTCTGTATGTTGTGTACCCATGCCTGATAATTCCGTACCTGCAGACCGGAGTCACAGCCAAACCGGTTTCCTCCATAAATTCGCGAACTACCGCGTCAGCCGGATCTTCATTGTTTTCAATCCTGCCGCCGGGGAATTCCCACAGATTTCCCCAGACCCCTCCGGACAGCCGTTTTTGAAGAAAAATTCTGCCGTTGTGCCGCAAAATGCCTGTCGCCATGGCAATCGGGATAATGGAAGCTTTTTTTCCGGGCACCGGACGTTGGTCTGCAATTCCCATATTTCGGCTGATGCAGAATTCCGCCGCCGGGCAGCGTTCACAACGGGGACTTTTGCCGCAGACAAGCGCTCCCATCTCCATCATGGCCTGATTGTGTTCCCGCGCCTTGCCTTCGGGCACGAGCGCCAGAGCCAACCCACGAATTTTCGAGGCGGCGGGTTCCTGTTTGACGGGGGTATCAATATTGAAAATACGGGAAATCACGCGCTCCACATTGGCGTCAATGCAGGGAAGTTTTTCGCCGAAGGCAATGCTGGCCACAGCGCCTGCCGTGTACGGACCAATTCCCGGCAAGGCGCGTATCCGCGCGGGGTCGGAGGGGAAAATCCCGTTGTGTTCCTTCATGATAAGCCGCGCGGCATGCAAAATGTGACGCGCCCGCGAGTAGTACCCAAGCCCCTCCCATAACCGCAGAACTTCATCTTCCGAGGCGGCGGCGAGGCTTTGTATGTCCGGAAAGCGTTTCATCCAGCGTGTAAAATACTCTACCCCGCGTCCCATCCGCGTTTGCTGGAGCATAATTTCAGAAATCCAGACTTCGTAAGGGGTATAGCTCGCGCGCCAGGGAAGGGGTCGCTTGTGCACGGCAAACCAGTCAAGCAAGGCCCGCTGCAGTTGCGGCAAATGGGTCCCGGGCGGAAAAAATTCATTCCCTGCGCTGATGCCGGGAAAATAAAGTGGTCTTGTCGCGTGTTTCATTGGGCAGTATAGTCAGTCACGAGATTGAAGCTCATAAAAATGCACCGAATTTGAACAGATGCGAGAAAGGAGCTGGCGTTTTTGGCATATGTGGCCGCGACTGGCATCAATCATCAGCCATTCAAAATCCGGATTGTCAATCAAAATTTCAGGTAATCTTTCCCACACGCCACTGTCGCGCCACCGGATAAAGCGGCGATGCGTATTGCCCCAGCCCCCGAAGTCTGGCGGGAGATCGCGCCAGGGAGCGCCGCTACGCATGATCCAAAAGACCGCATTGATAAACAGCCGATTGCCTTGAGCCATTCCGCCCCAACCGCTATATGCGGGCGTCCGAACAATTCCTCTTCTCTTTTTTTCCCTTGACTTCAGGGCGGAGCCATATATGCGTCTGCCCTGACGCCCTGAAAAAACGGGCCTGTCC
Organism: Desulfovibrio sp.; assembly: GCA_031270875.1. The sequence continues at coordinate 29,864 of JAISXC010000057.1, read as the reverse complement.
CGAAAAAGTGCTTTACGGCCATCCTGAGACCGGTTATACAGTTTAACTGCAATATTGTGGATACAGGCCGTCTCTTGGCGGCTGCGGAATTTGGACACAGCCATGAACAAAAACCATCTGCCTGTCGGAGTCTTTGATTCGGGCATGGGCGGCCTGACGGTGCTCAAGGCCATCAATGCCTGCCTGCCGGCCGAGGATGTGACGTATCTTGGAGATACTGCCCGACTGCCTTATGGCACCAAGGGCAGGGAGACTATTGTCCGCTATACCATGCAGGCCGCGGGCAGGCTTGTGGAAATGGGCATCAAAATGTTGGTGATTGCCTGCAATACCGCGACATCCGCAGCTTTGCCCGAACTGCGGAAGCGCTGCGCCCCGTTGCCGGTGCTGGGTGTTGTTGAACCGGGAGCCATGGCCGCGGCCCGGGCGAGCCGCAATGGGCAGATTGTGGTCATCGCCACCGAGGCGACCATCGCCAGTGGCGTGTACCAGCATGCCATAGCCCGCGTCCGTCCCGATGCACAAGTGCTGGGGCGGGCCTGCACGCTTTTCGTTCCACTGGCCGAGGAGGGTTGGATGAAAGGCCCGGTTGTGGTGGGGACAGCGAAACGTTACCTGAAAGATATTTTCAACCCCGTTGTCACTGCCTCCAGGCCGGATACCCTGCTTTTGGGATGCACGCACTTTCCTCCGCTTTTGCCCGTGCTGCAGCGCATTGTGGGCAGAAACGTGCATATTGTCGATTCTGCGGCCACCACAGCGCAATGTGTGCGTGAGGGGCTTGACGCGCGCGGGATACTGCGTGAAAGACATGTCGGTGTCTGCCGGTTTTTGACGACAGACAATCAGGCCAGATTCGCCCGGACCGGCAGCCTGTTTCTGGGGCATTCTCTGAAACAGTCGGATGTGCATCTCGTGGATTTGTAACAACGTTTCTTCTGTGTTCGTGGGGTGCGCCCGTCGCGTTGCAATTTTTGGAACCGAAAAATTTTTTCTTTTTTCCCGCCTGGGTCGGATGGAAAGATAGTATCTGTAACTTCGCATAATCATTAACATTTACAATCGGCAATGCGGACAGGTCATATTTTTGCTTCATGCTTGCAGCCGAAATGGGGATACGGGGCCAAATTTTCTTGCCCTATCGCGGTTTTTTTGTTTGACATGCGTCCTGTCATTTCTTAGAAAGCAAGTCAAGTGCAGATGATTTCCTTTACGTAGCACAATAATGGGGCAACCCTCAAACTCCAGACGGAGAACGACAATGACAAAAGCTGAGATTGTTGAAAAAATTTACGCTAAAGCCGGTCTTCCCACAAAATCAAAGGCCGAGGCCGCGCTGAACGCCGTTGTGGATGTTGTGCGCGAGGCCCTCGCCGCCGGTGACGCCATCACGCTTACCGGTTTCGGCAGCTTCAAGGTTGTCAAGCGCGCGGCCCGTAAGGGACGCAATCCCCAAACCGGCAAAGAGATTACCATCCCCGCCAGCAAAGTCGCCAAATTCACGCCGGGCAAGGGCTTGAAAGACGCCCTCAAGAAGTAGGCGTGGTTGCCTTTGACATTTCCGGGCGGCGCCTTGGGCAGGGGCGCCGCCCTTATTATTTTTCCCCACCTCGGATATGAAAAAGTCAGCCACCTGAAACACCGTGTTTTTTATATCGTCGAGGGTCTGTTCTTTTCACTTCAGTGCGCTGCCTTTATCTATCTTTAAGTAATCACTCTCATTATTCCCATATTTTTTCCTCAATAGCTGTTTTTATGGAATACGTGAGGCGGTTCAATTCTTCTTCCGTGATGGTGTATGGCGGCATAATATAAATCAGCCGGGCGAACGGGCGGATCCATACACCACACTGGCGCACGAAGAATTCCTGCAATTTTCTGACATCGACCGACTGCCGCATTTCGACGACCCCGATACCGCCGAGAACACGCACTTCCTCCACGCCGTACAAGGAGCTGCACTCCGCAAGGCCTTCACGCATAAGCGCTTCCATCCGCGTGATGCGCTGCCGCCACGGAGACTCTGTGAGCAGATCCAGACTTGCCGCCGCCACAGCACAAGCCAGAGGGTTTCCCATGAACGTGGGGCCATGCATGAGTACTCCGCCGTTATCGGAAATACCGTGCGCCACCCGCGCAGTGGTCAGCGTGGCCGCAAGCGTCATGACTCCCCCGGTCAGGGCTTTGCCGACACACATGATGTCCGGTTCAATATCCGCCCATTCACAGGCGAACATTTTTCCGGTGCGCCCGAACCCTGCAGCGATTTCATCCAGAATGAGCAGTATGTCGTGTTCATTGCATAACGCCCTGAGCTGTCGCAGATATTCCGGATGATAAAAACGCATCCCTCCGGCCCCCTGAACGATCGGCTCAAGAACCACCGCAGCAATGGTGTGTCCGTGCAGTGTCAGAACCGTGGCGATTTCATCCAATGATGCCGGATTGAACCGCGCATGAAACGGACATTCCGGGCGGGAAACAAAAAGCTGCTGAGGCAGTATGTGGCTGAACATGGTATGCATCCCGATTACAGGGTCACATATGCTCATGGCCCCAAGCGTATCACCGTGGTAACCTCCTCGCGGAGTGAGAAAGCGGCTTTTCCGCGGCCTGCCGGAGGCATGGAAGTATTGCACCGCCATTTTCAAGGCGACCTCAACAGCCACTGAACCGGAATCCGCAAAAAAGACGTGCTGCAGCATGGTTGGCGCAAGGTGGAGCAGTTTTTCGGCAAGCGTCACAGCGGGCGCATGCGTCAGTCCGCCAAACATTACGTGCGGCATGCGCGCGCTCTGTTCATGCAAAGCCGCTGTGAGCCTTGGATGGTTGTATCCATGAATTGCCGACCACCAAGATGCCATACCGTCAACAAGCGCGGTGCCGTCCTGCAAAAAGATATGATTTCCTTGTGTCCACACGGCTTCCCAGACAGGAAGCGGTTCCGTTGCGGAAGTATACGGATGCCATATATGTTTTTCGTCAAAATCCAGGAGCGCTGCGCTATCCGGCGGTTCAGCCGCCATGTCGGCAAGAAACCGTGCCGTTTCCGTAAGGTGAGCCGCCAAGCTGTCCCAAGCCTTGCCACGTACTTCTTTATCCGCTTCGGCCAGCCTTTTGTCATAGGGGAGGGACGCCAGTACGCGAACATTTCTCATGCGGGCAATCGTTTCAATATTGTCCGCGTGGATTTGTTGCTCCAGAAGAAGTTCTGGAGGCTGAACAGGCTGGATGAAAATGACGCCGAGAATTGTCAGCCCCCTGGAACGCAGGGCCTCTATGGTCAGCAGTGCATGATTGATTGCCCCGAGCCGGTTGGCAATCACCAGGATAACCCGTGCGGATATGGCTTCCAGAAGATCCAGCAGCGTTTCTTGCTGATTAAGCGGGACAAAAACGCCGCCGGAACCCTCAACCAGCGTCAGATCGGCACTGAGAGTGTTCTCGTACAACTGTAAAGAAAGAGTGCGTACATCCAACTGCCGCCCAGCCTGAACAGCAGCCAGATGCGGCGAACAAGGCTGCTCCAGCATGTTCAGAGCTTCGCAGGGAGTGTCCGGTGCGGCATCCGCATACACAGCAATGTCGGGTGCGCGCAGGATGCCTTTCTTATTGCGGGTGCAGCCGGTCTGTACGGCTTTAATCCCGCGCGCTTTCACGCCATGTGCGAAAAGCGCCCGTAAAAGCGCCGCCGTGACAACGGTTTTCCCCGCATCCGTATCGGTCCCCACGATGCAGCAGACTTTGGCGGCGTTCAAAGGCGTATCCCCAGCGTTTTGAGCATAGTACGATCAGCCTGCAACGCGCTGCCCTGAGCCGTCAGGTAGTTCCCGACCATGATGCCGCGAGCCCGGCTGAAAAAACCAAATTACCCCATTCCCGCAAAACCGAGTCGCTTGCGGCGGTCTCCAGGTTGCGATGGAATCTGGTGAAGCCTGCCTGCCGCAAAGCGGTGCCCTGCTCATGAGTGAGAAGCCCGAGAGATGCGCGGAGCTGGATATCCACACATTCTACGATGTGGACTGCCGCCCCGCAAATAAAATCGAAATTCCTTTGGAATGAAGAGGTTCCGTTGGTCACGATGCCCATACGGCTGGCTTTGGACGCGGCAAGCTCCTCAGCCCGCTTCAGCAACAAATCCATTGAGACAAGCGGGTAGACCGGGGCGTTGCCTCTGCGATACTGGGATTGGACGCAAAAACGATTGAAGTAACTGTTGATAACTTATTCTAATGATTGATTTCTCAGGTAGCTGGCGGACGGTGTCGCAGCTGGAAGCTATAAAAAAACCTTTAGGTTGTCAATTTAAAATTTTTGATAGTTATTACCAATGGATAGATATTGTCGCAAGGCGAATTCACTGGCAATAGAGCAAGGTTATTTTGAAATGGAGCTAAGCCTTTCCGCGGCGGCGGCGATGCGTTCAAGTCCGGTTTGAGCAAGGCTGCGCGGGCAGGCCAGATTCAGGCGCACGAAAGTTTGTCCTCCTGGGCCGAAATCCCAGCCGGGTGAAGGAGCCACCTTGGCCTCTTCCAGAAAAAAGCCGACCATGCCGGCCTGATCCAGACCCAAGCCCGAACAATCCACCCAGAGCAGGTAAGTTCCCTCAGGCATCACGGTTTTCATGGCGGGGATGTTCCGGCTTATGAAATCAACCGCATAGGCCAGATTTTCACGGGTATAGGCGGCGACTTCGTCGGCGTACCGGGCGCATTGTTTATAGGCCGCATGCAGGGCGAACACGCCCATGACGTTCGTGTGCAGGGCATATCGGGCATGGATTTGCCTGAAGCGCGCGAGGATGTCACTGTTGGAGCAAATGACCGCTGCCGCGTACAATCCCGCAATGTTGAAAGTTTTGCCGGGATTCACGGCCGTAAGGGTTATGGAGGCGATTTCCGGCGAAAGCGAGGCGATGGGATGATGCCGTCCTCTGTGCACGTAGTCGCAGTGAATTTCGTCGGAAAATATCAACACATTGTGCCTCAGGCACAATTCTCCGATGCGCAGCAGTTCTTCGCCGCAGAATACCTTGCCTGTGGGATTGTGCGGGTTGCACAGGACAAGGAGGGAGCATCTTTCACGGGCAAGTTTGGCTTCCAGATCGGCAAAATCCACCGCGTATCCGTCCGGTTGCCGCATGAGGGGGCAGTGCAGGGCGGCGCGGCCCTGCTGGACCGGCAGATTGATCAGAGGCGGATAGGAAGGGGTAAAGGCCGCAACGCTGTCACCAGGAGAGGTCAGGCTTTCCACGGCCAGGGAAAAGGCCGTGCACACTCCGGGGGACTGCGCGACCCAGCCGTTGCCGATCCGCCAGCCGAAGCGGGACTGCATCCAGTGGGCGACGGCTTCCTCCAGCATGACCTCCGGCCGGGCATAGCCGAATATGCCGTGCGCCAGACGTTTTTCAAGAATTTCCAGCAGCTCCGCCGGGCATTTGAAATCCGAATCCGCCACCCACATGGGCAGCACGCCGGGCTTCAGGTATTGCCATTTGATGCTGTCCGTTCCCCTTCGCTCAATGATTTCGTCAAAATTGTGTCTGCCCATCCCGCCCCTCTTTCAAAGCCAAAATGTCTATCTTCCCGGACGGGATGAACCCGCCCGGGCGCGAATCGGGTACGCAGAAGAATCGCTTACTTCTTTTTTACAACATCGACAATGGCGTATTCCAGGCCGAGTTTTTGCAGGGTTTCCTCAGTGGGGATGCCGTTGGCGTCCCATCCGTAATATGCGTAGTATTCGTCCTGCATTTTCCTGGTGTCTTCTTCGCTGAAAGTTTCTCCTTTTTTCGGCCCTTCGGGCAAGGGCTCCTTGAAACGATCCGGCAGACGGTCATCCTTGCGGGATATTCCGGCTTCACGGATATTGAAGCAACGTTGCAGCGTGATCAATCTTTTGGCTGTCGCCCAATATGTGTCCGGCGTCCAGTTCCATCCGGCTCCGGCGTTGAGCATGTCGCAGATGACCTGAGGATTGATCTTGGCCTTGTTGAAAGGCACTCCGCCTATAAAGGTACACATGACCACAGAGCCGATCATTGTCCACAGGGATTGCCCTTGAGGATTGTTGCCTTCATGGTGGCAACCGCCGCGCGGCCCCATGGCATAGGACACGCCTCTGCCCTTGAATCCGCGAGGTTCGTGGGCCGCCATTTCCTGCCCCTTGACATGCATGGCGTACTTGGGCGCGTCGCCGCCTATCTTTTCACCCATGCGCTTGGTTCCCATGCCAAGAAGCGCCCCGGCCTTGCCTTTGCGAAAAGCTATGGCTTCCAGCGCCTTGAGAACAGCCTCGCCGTTGCCCCAGCGCAACTCAATACCGTCCAGATCCTTTTCCACATTGAGCAGCCCTCTTTCCACCAGTTCCATGGTGTAGCCGCAAACCACGCCGGCGGAAATGGTGTCCATTCCCATGGCGTCGCAGTATTCCACCGCCTTCATCATGAAGTCGAAGTCGGAAACGGCCAGATTGCTGCCGAAAAGAGTTCCGGTTTCATATTCCGGGCCTTCCGCGATAAGGCCGTCGAAGCTGGTGTTGCGCAGTACGCCCACCTTCATGCAGTGGACGGGACAGTTGGGACAGGAGACATTGCGTTTCCAGAAAGTGCGGTAGGCTTCTTCCGCGCCTATGCGGCCCACATCCGGGAACCAGCTGGTCTGATAGTTTTTGGTGACAAGGGTTCCGGAGTTGTAGTTGGCGTTCTCGATAAGAACCGCGGTGCCCATCCGTTTGATCCCGTCCCAGGCTTCTTGGGTATTGGCGGCTTCATAGGCCCGCTGCGCCGCATTGTTGAATGCTTCAATGTTGAGAATGGGAACGGCTTTTGTGCCGTGAACGGCTATCGCCTTAAGATTTTTTGATCCCATCACGGCTCCGCCTCCGCTACGGGCGGCGGCCCTGAAGCGATCCACGATCATGGCTGAGAACAGGACGCCGTTTTCGCCCGCCGGCCCTATGGTCAGGGTTTTGAGATCCAAATCCCGCAGTTCTTCTTTCAACATCTCGTCGGTGACGTATGAATCCCTGCCCCAGAGTTTGCCTGCGTCCCGCAGTTCGACTTTGTCGTCAAAAATGTGAAGATAGACGGGCTTGGGTGCTTTGCCCCTGAAAACAATCCCGTCCCATCCGCTCCACTTCAACTCGTTGCCCATGGGGCCGCCTACCTGGGTATGGCCGTAGATGCCGGTAAGGGGGCTTTTGAAGGAAACATTCAGCCGACATGCGGGACAGGCGGTTCCGTTGAGAGGGCCGGTGAGGACGCACAACATGTTATGGGGGGAAAGAGGGTCTGTTTTAGCGGGCAGCTCCTTGTACAGCAGATAGGCGCCAAGCCCGATGCCGCCGAGATAATCGTGGCAGACTTTTTCATCCAGCGTTTTTGTGGTTATCTTGCCGCTGCTCAGGTCAACATCAAGCAGTTTTCCAAAATAGCATCCCTTGGGAGCAGCCATGCCTCACCTCCTATCGCCTTCGTTGTTTGGGAAATAAAAATTCAACATCAGGGATTCCGCAGCCTCGTCGGGGGTAACGTCACGATAGGTCAGATTTACGCCCCCGCCGCTTTTCTTGGTAAGAAGCGCCGGGGCCAGTTCCCCTTCGGCCACCTTGTTGCATGCCTTGACGCACTGGGGGTCGCCGTCGCAGAGATCGCAAAAGAGAGGCCAGCCCGTGTCGGGATTTCTGCGCAGGAACTGAGCCGGACAGGCCTCCATGCACTTGTTGCATTTGGCTCCCAGGCAGGTTTTGTCGTCGATGTATTCAATGATGTTCGTGGTTTTGTTCTTCCTGATGGCCTGGGGCGACGTGGGACAGACCTTCACGCAGGGGGCGTCCTCGCAATGCCAGCAGATGATGGGCACATCCACGATGCCCTTGTAGCGGCGCACGAGAATGCGGGCCTTGGCCGGGCGGGTGACTCCCTTTTCATGATATTGCGAACAGACGTATTCGCAGGCCCGGCAGCCGGTACAGGCGGCCCGTTCGGCAAAAAGATATTTCATGCCCACCTGGGCCGGCGTTTTGGGGACCTCGGCCGCGGAGCCGTCCCTGGCCGCGCCCAGAGCGCCGGCCACAGGCAGGGCAACCGCGAACAGACCGGAATTTTTGAGAAAACAGCGCCTGCTCAACCTGTTTTTTTGGGTGTCATCGGTATTGCTCATATCCGTCTCCTGGTAAAAGGACAAAAAACCTGTTTCATTGATAGTAAGCAAAACAATTTTTTGTTGAATGCGTCAATATGTAATATTTTACATATAATATTTTTTGAAAAATGCTCCGGGAAACAGTTTTTCAATATATGTATTTTACAACATATTGCACAGGAAACGTTTTTTCATGTACTGTTCCGTAAGGAATCTCTCAAAACCCTTCTGGAGTTTTTGACCATGCCGTCCTTTCTCAGTCCGGCTGAAATTTGCGCCTGTACGGATGAGGCGGGGGTAAAAAAATCCCTTCTTTCACCCGGGCGGCAATTTTTGCTCGCCGTTCTTGCGGGCGCCTTCATCGCCTTTGCCGCGGAAGGCTCCAACATGGCGGCCTTCAACCTGCTGGCGGATCCGAATTCTTACGGACTCGGGCGCTGTCTGGCCGGGGTCGTTTTTCCGACCGGCCTTATGTTGGTAATTCTGGCCGGCGGGGAGCTGTTCACCGGCAACACGCTGATGGGAATCGCCCTGGCGCGTCGCCGCATAAGCCTTGCATCCATGCTGGGCAACTGGATTGTCGTTTACATCGGCAACTTCATAGGCTCTGTTTTTCTGGCGCACATGATGGCGGCTTCCGGTCTTTTCAACAACGGCGCAGGTCTTCTCGGCGGAGTCACCATAAAGATAGCTTCGGGCAAAGTCTCCCTGTCATTTGTGTCGGCCTTTTATCTGGGCCTCATGTGCAACTGGCTGGTTTGTCTGGCTGTATGGATTGCCTACGGGGCAAAGGACATCGCCGGAAAAGTTCTCGGGATTTTCTGTCCCATATGGCTTTTCATCACTTCCGGCTTTGAGCATTCCGTCGCGAACATGTATTACATTCCGGCCGGCATTTTTGCCAAAGGCAACGCCGCCTGGGCGGCCGCTTCAGGCCTATCTCCCGATGCCCTGGAAAAGCTGAACTGGGCATCCTTTGTTGTCAACAATCTTGTGCCGGTCACTTTGGGTAACATCATCGGAGGCATGTTTTTTGTCGGCATGGCGTACTGGTTTGCATATCTGCGGCAGGACAGGGCCGCGGACGGCTGATTCCGTTGCCGGTGACACGGCATACCCACCGGGGAGAGCATGAAAAAATATGGACTGGACTTCGCGATAAAGGATGTGAAAAAGTAATTCCGCGTCCTGAGGGGAATCCATGAGAATTTCTCGGAGAAATCTTTTGCAATTCGCTGTCGGCGGTCTTACCGCCACTGCCGTCTGCTCCGCCGCCGGCATTTCCGGGGCGCGGGATCTCCCGCGCCCCCCGGGAGCCTTGACGGAGGACGCGTTTCTGGCCCGGTGCTCCCGCTGTCTGCGCTGTCTGGACGTCTGCCAGCCCAAGGCCATCCTGCCGGGACACTGGGAAGACGGTTTCAGGAATGTGGGCACGCCGGTTCTGATCACGCAAAAGTGCATCCGCTGCATGGAATGCATCCGCACCTGTCCCACAGGGGCTTTGAGCAAAATTCCCAAAAACGAGGTGAAGCTGGGCACGGTGATCATAGTCAAAGAGGTTTGTCTCGCCTGGCGCAATGCCAGGCGCTGCGACCTCTGCTTCCGCGCCTGTGCGATGAAGGCCGTTTCCATGAAGGACAGGCGTTATCCCGTTCTCGACACTTCCAAATGCGACGCCTGCGGCGTCTGCATGCGGCGCTGCCCTGAGCGGGGGGCGCTTGTGCTTACCGCCGAAGGGGCGAAGCGTTACGAGCCCCGGCCCGAAAGGCTGATTATCCGTCTGGACGACAGGGTCGGCCCGTATGAGGTGCCGCCCCTTTCCTACGGAGAATGGTTTGTCAACCGTCTGCGCGCTCTGGCCCAGCGCTACGGCATTTCCGGATGAGGCAGACCATGCCCGATGCAAAACATACCATACTGGTTGTGGGCGCCGGCGTCGCGGGGATGCAGGCCGCGCTGGATCTGGCGAATCTCGGTTTCCGGGTCCATCTTGTTGAGCAGGACAGCCATCTGGGCGGGCAGGCGCTGCGGCTGGACAAGGTCTATCCCACGGATCATTGCGCTTTTTGTCCTGTCTGGACACACGCTTTTGCCTGCAGGGTGCATCCGCGGATAACGGTCTGGACGGGGACGAGGTTCAAGGACCTACGGTGGGGGCCGGAAGGTGGTAGCCTTGCCCTGCTGGAAAAGGCGGCCCGTCTCATAGACGGGGACAGGTGCGTTTTCTGCGGCAAATGCATGAAAATATGTCCCCGGAAAGCGCTTTTCGGGCATGCTCCTGATCTGCCCTGGAATCCCGCCCTGCCCCCTGTTCCCTGGCTGGACGCCGGACGATGCGACGCCTGCGGCGAATGCGGGCCGGCCTGTCCGACGGGAGCCATTGATCCCGCGCGACAAGCGGAAACTCTTGAGATCGCCGTAAGTGACTGCGTTTTCGCGGGAGGTTTTCAGGAACCACGTCCGGCCCCTGCTCCGGAGTTCGGCGGGCATACCCATCCCGACATTATAACGGCCATGGCTTTTGAAACCCTGATTGCGGAATGCAACGCCGTCCCCGGAGAGAAACTCCGCTGCCCCTCAGACGGCCGCCCGGCCGAGAGTCTTGCTTTCATCCAGTGCGCCGGGGCGAGAGACAGGCGGTTTCTTCCCCACTGTTCCGCGGTCTGCTGCATGCATGCTGCCAAACAGTCATCCTGGCTGAAACGCAGGCAGCCGGACCTGGACATTGCCGTTTTTTACACGGATCTGCGCGCGCCGGGCAAGGGACAGGAAGCATATATGAAGACGGCGGAGGAAATGGGAGTGCGCTTCATCAGGCGGCGTCCCGGCCTGGTCGCCCCGGTGGACGGCCCGTACGGCAAGGGCGTTGCCCTGCGCCATGAGGCCGGCGACAGGATTGCGACCACTCTGGCGGATATTGTCGTGCTCAACGGCGGATTGGTCTGTTGTTCCTGTCCAGAGGGGGCGGCAAAAATCGGCGCGTATGCGTGCGGTTTTTGTTCCGAACCGGCGGACATCGCCAATTCCGTCATACAGGCCGGCAATGCGGCGGCCCTGATCTGCGGAAGGCGGATCGGGGAGAAAGCTTCCTCTTCCCCGTCTCAGGAAAGCGGAGGACGGTCATGAAAAAAGCCGTTCTCTTTTGTACCTGCTGCGGGTCCATAAGCGCAACGCTGCCTCCGGACAAGCTGCGGGAAATCCTGGAAGCGCGCTTTCTTTCCGCTTTCGGGAAAGAAGGTCCGCAACCGGCCTGCGAAGGTTTTTACACCTGCTCCACTCTTTGCCGCCGCGGGGAGGCCGAGGCCGCCCTGAACTCCGCGCTGGCTTCCGGAGCCGAAGCGGTGCTTGCCGCTGCCTGCTCTCTGTCGGCACGCGGTTTTGAGGGCATGAAATTTCTGGGCGGCATTATTCCCGTTGAGTGGGCAGATATCCGTGAGTCTTGCGCGTGGATCCATGAAGACGTCCCCGACGGGGCGCTCCGCAAGGCTGTGGACATAATTTGTATGGGACTTGCCGCGCTTGAACATCGTGTCCCCATTGCTGAAAAACCTCTTCCTGACGGTTTCCGCGCCAGAGAAGTGTTGGTGATAGGCGCCGGCCCCGCAGGGCTCGCCTGCGCCGGTGCTTTGGGCAAGATGGGCGTGCGCGCCGTGCTGGCTGAACGGCGTGCCGTTTTGGGCGGGATGTTGACGCAGTTGGGTCTGGTGTTCCCGCATTTTGTTTCAGGGCCGGAACTGGCGAAGAACCTGATCCGGGATGTGGAACACAATGCCGTCGTGGTGCTCCCTGATACAACAGTGTCCGATGTGCGGTCTGTTCCGGGCGGGTATTGCGCGGTGTTGAGCGGAAAGGGCGGTGAGGAAGAGAGAGGTTTCGACGCGGTTGTTCTGGCGACCGGAGCTCTTCCTGTTCTGCCCCGTGGGCAGTACCGCTTCGGGGAACTGGCGGGCATTCTCAGTCAGATGGAACTGGAAACCAGCCTCGGCAGGGTGGAGAACGGGCGAAAAGACGCGCTCGAATTGCCGCGACAGGCGGTCTTTTTGCAGTGCGTGGCGGCGCGGGATGAAAAAAATCCCTATTGCAGCGCCGTGTGTTGCCCGACATCCCTGAAAAACGCAATCCGTCTGCGTTCGTCGCGGCCGGATGGAAGCGTGACCGTCGTGCATCGCAATATGGTCACTCCGGGCAAACATCTGGAGGAGTTGTACCGGCGAGCGACAGCAGCGGGTGTGTCGCTGCGCAGCCATGACCCGTCCATCACGCCGGAATCTCTGGGGACGGGGCGGGTGGAGGGTTTGCGTTTTCGTGACGCGCTCAATGGAGAGGATATCGTTCTGCCGGCTGACGCGGTGGTGTGCAGCACCCCGTTGAAACCTTCTCCCGGCACGCTGAAGCTGGCCGGCGCTCTGGGTTTGCGCACAGACGGCATGGGATTTGCCTGCGCCCGGGAACCCGTTCAGCCCGTGTCTCCGTCCAGGGCCGGCATATTCATTTGCGGCGCGGCCCGCTGGCCTGCGACTGTGGAGCATTGCCTGGAACAGGGAAGAGCCGCGGCCGTCAAAGCGGCATCCTATGTGCGGGGCCTTGGGAGTTGCCCCGGCGACAGCCGTTGCCTGCCGGCCGTCCCTCAAACCTTTTGGGAACTTATGCCAGATTCCGCATGCCGTTTCCCCGCCGCGGAAACGGAAGGGGAAAAATGCAGTCGTTGCGGCCGCTGCGCGGCGGCCTGTCCCTATGGCGCCTGTTATTTGCCGGAAGGGGAGAACATGCGGATCGACGCCCGCAAATGCGCGCGCTGCGGCTCCTGCGCGGCGGTCTGCCCCACGGGGGCGGCACGTCTGTCAGGAGAAACTGTCGCTGTCCTGCGGGCCAGAATCAAAGAGGCCTTGTTCCAATGATGACCGTCCATCATTCCCGGGCGGAAAATACGACAAGGCCCGTAAATTTGCAAAATGCGATTTCCGTTCGGTATCCGAACCGGGAGGACTGGTTCCATGAGTCCCTCTTTTAAAACCCTGGTTTTCGCCTGTCGCTGGTGCCCGCTTCTGGGAGCCGAGCGGGCTGGTCGAGAGCGCCTGGCCCTGCCTCCGGATTTCCGGCTTATCCCTGTGGAATGCGCCGGCGCCGTCCCTTTGGACTTGATTCTTCGCGCTTTCGCCGACGGCGCTCACGGAGTTGCCGTCATGGGCTGTCACTTCGGGGGATGCAGACACAACGGGGCCAACCGGAACGCCCACGCGCGCCTGCAACTCCTGGCCGCCGCCCTTGAAACCCTGGGAATCCGTCCCGACCGGCTGCTTGTTTCCTGGGGCACAGCCCATGAGGCGCGGCAATTCGCCGGCGTGCTCTCGGACTTTCAGGCCAGGATCCGCGCCTTGCGGGAGGAAAGGGATCTGTCTCTTTTGCGGGGAAACTTCTCCTTGGGGCATGACCGGGAGATGCGCCCATGAATGCCCTGCATGCCGACAAAGTCCGTGCCATGCTGGACGGGAACGCGGTGACGGCCGTGCTGGGTTTGGCTGATGGAACGGAAGGCCCGGTCCCCCATATTTTCACCAACGTCGCTGAAGTGGACAAACTTGGGGACGGCCCGAAATATCCCCTGGGCAAAATAGCATGGCGCACGTTGCGCGCCATGCCGCCCGGAGCGCATCTGGCCGTTGTCTGCCGCACCTGTGATTTCCGGGCGATCCGGGAACAGGAAAAAATGGGGCAGTTTCCGCAAAGGATGGTTACCTGTCTTGTCGTCCCCTGTGACGCGAAACAGGCCGACAGATGCTCCTGTTCCTGGCCGGTTCCGGAACAGGCCCATGCGGAAAATCCCGTGGCCGCGCTCCCTGCCGATACCCGCGAATTGCTGGAATCCGCGGACCGCTCCCGGCTCTGGCGCGGGCACATGCAGCGTTGCATAAAGTGCTATGGCTGCCGGAATGTTTGCCCTGTCTGCATCTGCCCGGAATGCCGGCTTGAGGATCCGTTATTTGTGCCGCCTGTCGTGCTGCCTCCCACGCCATTGCCGTACCACCTTCTGCGCGCGCTGCATGTGGCCGGCCACTGCGTCAATTGCGGGGCCTGCCAGGATGCCTGTCCGGCCGGCATCCCTCTGCTGGCTCTGCACAAGGCTCTGTCGGGATATTTGTTTGAGAATGCCGGGCAGCTGGCCGGAAAAGACGATCCTTCTCCCCGGCACGCCGGCTTCTTTTCCGGCCCGACGGGAACGGACAGGCCGGAATGGAAAAACGGTTACGGGATATGCGCCTCGAAAGGGGAAAATGTATGACCCTCGCGGAAATTGTGGCCGTGGCCAGGGCAGGCAATTGCGTGGAATGCGGAAAATGTTCCGCAGCCTGTTCCATGGCTTCCATGTACCCCGATTTTTCTGTGGCCTTTTCTCCCAGGGCATTGGTGCAAAACACCCTGCGCCGCCTCTCCGGCCTTGAAAATACGCCGGAGCCAGAATGGCTGAAGCGTTGTCTGCAATGCGGCAACTGCACCAAAAGCTGCCCCGAGGAAGTGGATTGCGCGGGGTTGATCGCGGATCTGCGTGAAAAAGCGCGACAGGACGGTGAAGAGGGCTTCCGCTTCTGCTCCGGTTGCGGACGTGAAATTGTGGCCGGGACGGTTGAACGGTGGCTGGAGAAAACCTTGGGGACCGGCAGGTCTCCGGACGACATGCCGGACTTTTTGAAAAGTTTCGCCGGCGGGGAAACCGCTGAACCCGCCCGCGGCGATTACCGGGGCTTATGCGCGGTTTGCCGCAGGCAGGCGTATGCCGCGAGCAACGGGTAGGAGGAGAACATGCGCGAAACCAGTTCCCTGCGGGAAACGGCGTCCCCTCTCCATATCCGGCACAGACCCGGCGCGCGCCTGAATACGCTGCTTTTTCACCCCGAGCGCTGTTCGGGGTGCGGCCTGTGCGCCAGCGCGTGCGGAGGCAGAGAGGACGGTTTTGCCGCGCCTGAGGCGGCGCGTATCCAGATTCTGGGAAATGCCGCGCGCGGCGGGAGTTTTGCCTTTTTCTGCCAGCACTGCCTGAATCCAAGGTGTCTGACGGTTTGTCCGCAAGGCGCCGTCTCCCGGGATAAAGCCGGCCTTGTACGCATCAGCGAAGCGCTGTGCGTACATTGCGGTCTGTGTCGCGAAGCCTGCGCCGAGGCGGCTCCGTTGCGCGACGCGCGGGGCGACATCCGCAAATGCGATTTGTGCGGCGGCAGGCCGAAGTGCGTTGAAGTCTGTCCGCAAAAAGCGCTGGAGTATACGGGCGGCAAAAAGGCAAAGTGGTTTTTCTGGCTGCGCTGGCCCGTGCAGGCGCTGTCTTTTCTGCTTCTTGTGGTGGTGCTGGTGGGCAGCGTCTGCTCGTTGAGTCTGCCGGCCATTGATATTCTTTGTCCCACCGGCCTTGCGCAGAATATCGCCTCCTCCGGAACCATTCTGCTTGCCACTCTCTCGTCGGCTCTGGTTCTGCTCCTGCTGGCGCTGCCGGGGGGGCGGATTTTCTGCGGCTGGCTCTGCCCCTTCGGTTTTGTGCTTGATCTTACGGACAAGGCGATAGAAATAGTGAAAACACAGGGGAAAAAACGACATGGTGCCGAGAATTCTCCCTCCGGCGTTCGGCGGCTGACTTTTTTCACCAATCGCAACAACAAATACGGCGTGCTGGCCGGATCTGTCGCGGCGAGTTCCATGACCGGGAACCAGGCTTTCTGCACAGTATGTCCCATCGGCGTCGTCTGCCGCAGCTACGGCATTGACAGCGCTTTGGGAGGAGCGGAACTGGCGGTGATTCCGCTTGTCGCCGTCATGGAGGGCTGTTCCAAGCGTTCCTGGTGCCGCTATTTCTGCCCCGTGGGCGCGCTTTTCGCGCTTGTTGCGCGTTTTTCCCCGATATCCGTTGAGATCGGCGCGGCCCGCTGCAAAAAATTCTCCTGCAAACGTTGCGCCGAAGTTTGCCCTATGGGCATTATTGACGGAAACGATCTTCAGAACGGGCAAAAGCCGCTGGTCAGCAAATCCGAATGTATTCTGTGCATGCGCTGTGTTGACGTTTGCCCGCACAGGGCCGCCGGACTGCGCTTTGGCCTGCCGAAAGCCGGCAGGGCTCTGGGCCCGCGGGAGGCGCTTGTCGGCGTGGCGCGCGGGGCCGGAGATTCCGCGACTTTGGCGGGAGGACGCCAATGAATGCATTTTCAGCTTTTTATCACCAGCGTCTGGCCTGTGTGGATCTGACTTCCGGACAGACGGAGGTCATGCCCCTGCGGCGGGACGCCCTTGAAAAAGGCATAGGCGGCGTGGCTCTCGGGATCGTCCTTGCCGAGGACTGGCCCGATGCCCTCATCCTGACGACCGGTCCCTATACCGGAGGTTTTGCCCCGGCTTCCGGCCATCTGGCGGCGACATTTCCAAAAGAGAACGGAACCGCGCCGGCTGCTCTGGCTTTGGGGCGCGGCGCGTGGCTGCGCCGGAGCGGTTTCGACGCGCTGATCATCCGCGGACAAAGCGCTTCTCCGTGTCTTCTGCGCTGCCGCGCGGGACAATGCTCTCTGGGTTCTCTCCCGTCTTCTGGGCCTGAGGGGGACAGAAACAGCCTCCGCGCGGCGCTTCTTCGCTCCACGGCGGACGGGCTGGCCGGACTGATTCTGGCCAACAGGGAGGGCGCGTCGGAAAATGCGGACTTGCCGTCCGCCGCCGGGGCCGAATACGGCCCTCTGCCCGGCGGAGCCGTATTGGGGCCGGCGCTGCGACGAAAAAAAATACTTGCCCTGATCATGGAAGGAGGAAGTCCCCTTCCGCCCATGCCCATTCCGGCGGAAAATCCTTTGCGGAGAGCCGTGCCCGCACAGCGTGGCCGGCTGGAGGAGCTGCGGAGGGAAATTGCTCTGGCGGCCGAAAAAAATCCGCCACCTTCAGCCGAAGGGGCCAGGGACAGGCCCGGTTCTGCCCGCTCCCCCGTCATTTCCGAATCCCCGCTTTCCGGGCTACGGCACGCGGCCTGCAGTCATTGCCCTTCGCCGTGTCTTGCCTGGGTTCCCGTGCCCGGAGGCGGTCATCTGCTGGCCGCCGATCATGACGGTCTGCTTGCGGCGCTGCGAAGCTTCGGGGAGGAATACGCCGCGTACCTCAGCCTGTGTGACGCGCGCGGCCTTGACCCGGTCGGAAGCCAGTCGGTTTTTGCGGGCAAAGCCCCGACGGATGCGGCGGCGCCAGACCGGCTGGCGGCGCGCGCTCCGTCAACGCTGACGGAAGAAATGCGCTCCGGTCTGACGCTCGGCATTTGCCCCCGCCTGATCCGGCGCGTGCCCGCACTGGACATGAGAGCCGCCGCCTCTTTTCTGGGCGGAGGCATGGCGGCGCGCGTCGGTCAGGCGGCTGACCTTGTTCCGCAGGAGGTGTATATATGAGCATCAGCTTCGTTCCTTCCACCTGCTCATACTGCGGCACAGGCTGCGGAGTTCTGTACCAGACCGACGGAACGAAAATCCTTGCCGCGCTTCCAAATCCGGCCTCGCCTGTTAACGGAGGCAAATTGTGCATCAAGGGGTGGAACCTGCACCAGCATGTTCACGCCCCCGGACGACTGACAACCCCACTGCTCCGCACCGAAACAGGGTTGGTTCCGGCTGAATGGGATGACGCTCTTTCTTTCACGGCGGAAGGCCTTAAAGATGCGATTGACCGCTATGGCCCCGACAGCGTGATGCTGCTCGCCTCGGCCCGCATTACCAATGAGGAAAATTATCTAGCCCAAAAATTCATGCGCGCCGTGGTGGGTTCGAACAATGTGGACCACTGCGCCCGCCTTTGCCACAGCGCCTCCGTATCGGGCCTTGCGGCCACCCTCGGCAGCGGCGCCATGACCAACTCTCTGGACGACCTGGAAGACTCAGCCCGCTGCATTTTTGTCATCGGTTCCAATACGTCCGAATGCCACCCCCTGGTCGCCGCCAGAATGATGAGGGCCAAAGCCAGGGGCGCAAGGATTCTGGTGGCGGATCCCCGGCTGACGCAAATGGCCGGGATGGCGGATATGGCGGTGCAACCGAAACCAGGAACGGACGTGACCTTTTTGAACGCCGTGGCCGGAGTGATTGTGCGGGAAGGTCTCTGCGATCCGGCGGTTGAAAATTCCACCGAGGATTTTCTTGCCTTCAAAAATCACGTTGTCTCGGTCACGCCGGAAGATGCCTGCGTCAGCACCGGAGTTCCGGCTGAGGGTATTGCGCGGTTCGCCCGCCTGTACGCCGAAAACCGCCCCGCCGCGATATGTTACGCCATGGGCATCACCCAGTACACAAACGGGACGGAGAGAGTTCAGGCCTGTTCCAATCTGGCTCTGCTCACGGGCAATATAGGCCTGCCCGGAGGAGGGGTCAATCCGCTGCGCGGTCAAAACAATGTGCAGGGGGCCTGCGATATGGGCTGCCTGCCGAATGTTCTTCCCGGCTACCGTCCTGTGGGCGAGGCCTCGGCAAGAGAAGCGGCCGCCAGGGTATGGGAGCGCCCCGTGCCGGAAACCCCCGGGCTTTTGCTCACGCGGTTGCCGGAGGCCATCCTGCAAGGCAAAGTCAGGGCTCTTTATGTGATCGGCGAGAACCCCCTGCTGAGCGATCCTGATGTCGGGCACTTGCGTGAGGCGTTTGCCCGTCTGCGGCTTCTCATAGTGCAGGATATTTTTCTCACCGATACGGCCGGACTGGCGCATGTCGTCCTGCCGGCCGCTGCCGCGCCTGAAAAGGACGGCACATTCACCAACACCGAACGCCGCTGCCTGCGCCTTAACAAGGCTGTTCCGGCCCCGGGAAAAGCCTTGAACGACGCGGAGATACTCTGCCGTCTGGCTGAACGACTCGGCTATTCCCGGCATTATGACTCCGCGGAGGCCATTTTTGACGAGATGAGAAAGATTACTCCTCACTATGCCGGCATGACCTACGCGCGTCTGGGCATCCGTGGCTTGCAATGGCCGTGCCCGACGGAAGACCATCCCGGCACGCCTGTGTTGCATGTGGGCGGTTGCGCCAGAGGCAAAGGCAAATTTGTGGTTTTGAGGGATTTTACGCCGGCAGAAAGCCCGGACGGGGAATATCCCTTTATTCTCTCCACAGGGCGCAATTTCGCCCATTATCACACGGCCACCATGAGTGGCGTTTCGGCGGCCCTGAAGCGCGAAGGCGGAGAAGCCTACGTTGAAATGCATCCTGAGGATGCCGCGTCCATTCACGCGGAAGACGGCCGCCTTCTGCGTCTGACCACAAGGCGGGGCAGCATAACCGCCAGCCTGCGCATACGGGAGGGGATAAAAAAAGGCACTGTGTTCATTCCCTTTCACTACAGGGAAAGCCCCGCCAACCTGCTCACCCTGAACAGCGTCGACCCCTTGTGCGGCATACCGGAATACAAGCACTGCGCCGTCAGGGTGGAACATGCCTGAAGCGGGAATGCGCGCGATGCCGGTTTGGCGGGAGGCTGAAACGGAAGCGGAACGGGAGGAGGTATACTTCTTCCGCTACGCCCATTATTTTCGCCGTTTGACGGATGCCCCCGGCGTTGACCATGCTCTGGGCCGCGTTTACTCTCCCCACGACGACCGCTCGACCCACCTGACAGGCCGCGGAGAGGACGGCGGTCTTGTGATTGTGGGCACGGGAACCCGCGCCTCCGCCACGGGACTGCCGGACATCTGGCATGAAATATTGCGGCTACGCCATCTGGAACCCCTGGGTCTGGACAGGATTCTCATTTATTCCAGGCTGGTCGAGCGCGAGGACCACCGGCACGGCACGGTTTTCCCGGAATTTTTCCGATATTCCTCGCGGTATTTCACCTCACGTGGTTTCGCCCATACCGTCCATTACTGCCCGCCTCCCATGCTGCCGCTCTACGAGCGCCTCGGATACCGTCAGTATGGAAAGGGATTTTCCATGCCCGGCGGATTATACCGTATTCCGTTGATCCTGGTGACATTTGACCATGCGCATCTCGGGCGGGTATTTCCTGCCTTCCGCCAGGCCACGGCGGATTTGCATCCCGCCGGCGATCTGAATCAGGTTCTGGCTTTGCTCCCGGACATCGCGGAAACCCCGCTGTGCGCTCTTGCCGGCGGAGAACGGCTGAAACTGGCGCGCAATCTGCTTTCGGACGGCGGCCCGTTCCCATCGGCTGGCGGCAGTGACATGCCGCGCAGAATGGAAAAAGCGCTGCGGCGTTCTTCCATTCTGCGCCTTGAAGAAGGCGATTCACCGGCCCACAGGGAGGACGCGCCCCTGCTCTGGTTTGTGCTGGACGGCCTGTGCCGCGCGCGCCTTGACGACGGCTCGGAGATCAGGGCGGAAAAAGGGGTTTTTATCAACGGCGGCGCCTGTTCCGCGTTTACGGCTCTCGAACCGTCCCGGGTCGTCCTGTGCGCGGCGGGTCGCTTCGATCTCGCGAAGCGTTCCGCCGTGTTGCCCTTCGCCTTCTGGGAGGAGTTCTGCAACGCGGGCCGCGAACCCCATGCCCTGGAATATCCCGCGCCCGCGCGTCAGGGGCATCCGTAAAATCGCACAAGGAGGAGCCCATGCGCATGTGGGAGGCTCTGATCAACCGGCAGGACGGCTTTGTGAATTTCAATCCCCAAACCCACGCCGCCCTGGCCGCCACCAGAATAGCGGTCATCGGCGCGGGCGGCAACGGCACGGTGCTTGATCTGCTGGTGCGCGCCGGATTTGCCGGATTTGTGATTGTTGATCCGGATTGTCTTGAGCCAACCAATCTGAACCGCATGCCTTTTTATCCGGAACAGACCGGAACGCCAAAGGTGGAATGCTGGAAAAAGCATATTTTGACCCTCAACCCGGAGTGCGAGGTGAGGGCGCATCACAGGGGAGTGGCCATACACGATGCACTCTGGCTGGAGAAAGAGCTTGCCGATGTAAAGATCGTATTTTTGGGAACCACGGATCCCGAGGCAAATTTCGTGGTCGGCCGCGTTGCCGCTCGTCTCGGCATACGCATGATTGTCGGCCCCGCCTCCTCCGGAAGCGCCGTGGTGAGCACTTTTACTCACGATAACGGACTTACCATGGAAAAGGTGGGCAATTTCGGCACGGAAAACATGATCTTGGAAGAAATTGATTTTCAGGCGATTGCCGCCCGCCATTTCTCGGCGCTGGCCTTTCCCGGGCGCGGTATAAACTACCGGCCGGAGGTATGGGAAGGCATGCGCGACGGAACGCATCCTGCCCGCTCCTGTGGCATTTTTGTGCGTCTGGCCAACGCGGTCATGGCTTTTGAGGGCGTGAAAAACGCCATCGCGCTCAACGGATTGCCCTTGGAGGGCACCGACATTGTGGCCATGCCCGAGGTGCAGATTTTTGATCCCAGAACAGGTTGCGCCTACAGATATAATGTATTGACAAAAAAAATCGGCATTCCCGACTGGCTGACCGGAACCGTAAGCTGGAGGGACGCCGAAGTTTGACGGTTGCGAGGGCGCTTGTCATCTAATAGAAAGAGGTACCTCTGATGGCCCATTTTCTCAAGCTGCAATCCGTGGATTCCATTCTGGAACATATCGGAAAATTTTCCCCCTTATCCGGTGAGGGCATTCCTCTTGAAGAAGCTCTGGGCCGGGTGCTGACAGCGCCCCTCACGGCGCCGGAGAACCTTCCTCCCTTTGCCCGCTCCAGTATGGACGGTTTCGCCGTGATGGCCAGGGATGTGTTCGGAGCATCCGAAAGCGCGCCGGCGCTTCTTGATTATGCAGGTGAATGCCCGATGGGCGCGAAAACGGAAATAGTCCTGGCCCCCGGCCAGACGGCCCGCATCTGGACGGGCGGCATGCTGCCCGAAGGCGCCGACGCCGTGGTGATGCTGGAGTATTCCCGATGGGACGGAGCTGGTCAGGTGGAATTGACAAGACCGGCGGCGCCTTTTGACAATGTGATCGCCGCAGGCGAGGACGCGGAAAAAGGCGCCGAACTGCTTGGCGCTGGGCGTTTTCTCCGGCCGCAGGAACTGGGCCTGCTGACCGCCTTCGGCGTCCGGACTGTGGAAGTCCACCGCAGGGCCAGGGTGGCGATCATTTCCAGCGGCGACGAGATCGTGTCCAGCGACGTTGCGCCGGCCCCGGGACAGGTGCGGGACATCAACGCCAGCACTCTTTCGGCTCTGGTCAGGTCTGGGGGTGGAGCCGCGCGTTTCTACGGAATCGCCAAAGACAGCGGGGCAGAGCTTCTTCTGATGCTGGAGGAGGCCATGACATGGGCCGATGCGGTGCTGCTGTCCGGCGGTTCCTCAGCCGGACAGAGGGACTATACCCTCGAAGCCCTGTCAGCCGTGCCCTGTATGAACATTCTGGCTCATGGAGTCGCCATCAGCCCCGGCAAGCCGTTGATTCTGGCCAGAAAAGGCGAACAGTCCTTCTGGGGCCTGCCCGGCCACGCCGGCAGCGCTCTCGTCTGCGCGGAAGTTTTTATCAGGCCGCTGCTCAGGCGCCTTGCCGGTCAGGCTGAACCGGAGCCCTGGCGAAACGCCGTCAGGGCCGTTCTCGGGCGGCCCATCGCCTCTGCCCAGGGGAGGCGCGATTATATCAAAGTGCGGCTGCGCCCGCCTGAAGAGCCCGGGGGCTTGCCGTCCGCCATGCCTGTCACCGGCAAATCCGGGCTTATCGCCACTCTGGCCGAAGCCGACGCCCTGGTGGTCTGTCCGGAGAATCAGGAGGGGCTCGCCTCCGGAGAAATCGTCTTGGCGCATTCTCTGCTTTAGCCTCACCGAGTTGAAATGTTCCATTTCATTTGGAGAGCAGCAGACAGTCCCTAAAAGATGCCCCCGCCATGGCGGCCTCTCAAAAAACGCAACGCGACAATCAGCGCCGCCCCGGCAAGGGCGCACTGCCAGGGTCGGCCTATGCCGTATATCGTCAGGGTAAGCGTGAGCAGAACGCCAAAAACCGCTGCCGTGGCGTACAGCGGCTCTCCGACGGCGCGGGCGGTATCGCTGAGGGCCATATCCCGCACAAGACCCCCGACAAGAGCCGACAATACGCCAAGCACCAGACAGCCTGTCAGCCCGAACCCCGCACCGCCCGCCTTGGACGCAGAAACGCCCGCGGCCAGGGCCAGACCAGAACTGTCGAGCCAATAGAAACAGGCGGGCCAGCGTCGCAAAAGGCGGGCCAGCGCTATCCCTGTAAATCCGCCGGCAACGACGGCGGCGAGATACCCCCCGCGATCCAGAGAAAAAGCCACTTCGCCGAGCAGGCCGTCCCGCAGCAACGGCAGACTCAAGCCGGACAGGCAAGCCAGCACCATTGCACCGGTAATGTGACTGCCGTATGTGCGGCCACGGCAGGCGGCAGCTGCGGCGAGCAGCGCGCATGCCCCCATGTCCAGAATGAACAACGGCCCGCCGCCCATTATTTGGCAAACCCCACAGCCCGGCGTTCACGGATGACAGTCACGCGTATCTGCCCGGGATAGGTAAGATTTTTTTCTATTTTTTCCGTAATGTCCTTGCAAAGCAGATAGGTCGCGTCGTCATCCACATTGTCGGAGTTCACCATAACGCGGATTTCGCGTCCGGCCTGTATGGCGTATGCCTTGGAAACCCCTTCAAAATCGGTGGCTATGCTTTCAAGCTCTTCCAGACGCTTGACGTAATTTTCCAGCAATTCCTTGCGCGCGCCGGGGCGGGCTCCTGATATGGAATCCGCGGCCTGAACCAGAACGGCCAGAACGGACGATGGCCTCTGATCCTCGTGGTGGGCGGCCACTGCATGGATAATGTCCTGGTTCTCGTTGTATTTTTTGGCCAAGTCGGCGCCAATAAGCGCGTGTGGCCCCTCAACCTCATGGTCCACAGCCTTGCCAATGTCATGCAGCAGGCCGGCGCGCTTGGCTTTTTTCACATCCATGCCGAGTTCCGCCGCCATCATGCCGCAGAGGGCGGAAACCTCCAGAGAATGCTGCAGCACATTCTGCGTAAAGGAAGTCCTGTAACGCAACTGGCCAAGCATGCGGACGATTTCGGGGTGGATTCCGTGCACGCCGGCGTCAAATGTGGCCTGCTCGCCCACTTCGCGCACTTTCGCGTCCATTTCCTGTTCGCATTTCTGCACTATGTCCTCAATTCGGGCCGGATGTATGCGTCCGTCCTGAATCAGACGTTCCAGGGCCATCTTGGCCACCTGCCTGCGCAATGGGCTGTAGGCAGAAAGAATGACGGTCTCAGGCGTGTCGTCAATAATCAGATCAACTCCCGTGGCCGCCTCCAGCGCGCGAATATTGCGCCCCTCTCGGCCTATGATGCGGCCCTTCATGTCTTCGTTCGGCAAGGTCACGGCCGTGACGGTCTGCTCGTTCACATAGTCGCCGGCGTAACGCTGGATAACATTGCAGAGTATTTCCCTGGCCTTGCGATCCGCGCTTTCATGGGCCTGGGTCTCTATCTGGCGAATCATCCTGGCGGCCTCGTGCCGCGTTTTCGCTTCAATTTCCCCGAAAAGGCGTTCTCTGGCCTCTTCCGGCGTCAAACCAGCGACCTGCGACAGCCTCTGCTCCTGCTCTTCCAGGCGGGTTTGCAAAAACTCTTCCGTTTCTCCAAGCTCACGCTCCTTGCGGGTCAACTGTTTTTCCGTCTGCAGGAGATCCCGCTCTTTCTCCGTGGCCTTTTCAAGTTTTTCCTCCAGACGGACGGTCATTTCCTCCAGTTTGCGCTCACGGGCCTTTACTTCACGCTCCCGCTCCTTATACTCATTCTCCAGTTCGCGCTTCTGGTTGAAGAGATCATCCTGACCTTCAAGCAGAATTTCCTTCTTTTGCGCCTGTGCCTCCTTACGGGCCTCCTCCACGATACGTTTTGCAAGCGCATCGGCATCGCCGATGCGCTTGGTCACCACATGCCTGTGCAATACGTAACCTGCCGCCAACCCGGCGAAAATAGCCGCCGCAACCGCAAAAACAGACAGAATGTCCATATAGGCCTCACTTTATAAAAACGGTCGTCAGGGCGGATGCGGATAACGCACAAAATCAAAAAGTCGCCCTGATTGCCGGAGACTCCTGCGCAAGCAGGAACAAAGGGCAGTCAAACGGTTCTGACGACGGCGGGAAGTAACGGAAGATGCTTGCGCAAGGAACAGGATGCGCCCAGGCTGAAACTACTGTAACAGTACCCTGCACGCCCCGGAGAGCCGTGTCACGCGTGCGGTGCAGAACCTGGTTTCCCAGGTCGGGCGCCGATATGTTTTTTTCAGGCTTCCCGGTCAAGGCCGGGCATGCACACAAAAAACAGGAATCAGCTCCCTTGTTTTACACTCTTTGTCAGGTCAGCACCGAGGCATGGATCACGCACACTCCAGGGGAACAGTGTCAATGCGCATTCTCTATCTGTGAAAGCATAGCTATGACGCGATGTTGCACGTCATCCAGCTTTTTTTGCAATTGCAACACATCATCCGCCAATCCAAGAGCCAGAAAAATCAACAGGGCCTCCCTGCTCTGCCCTCCATGAAACTTCAATTCGGCAAACCGTTCCTCCAAAACACATACGACAGCGCGCACACGCTCCATGTCAGCGCCCGGTTTAAACGCCACATCATGGCCAAGAACGGTAAGGTTAATGTTTTCACACACAAAATTCTACTCAATATTCTCGTGTTCCTCAATTTTGCGCAACAGAACGTCAAGCCGCTTCAACGCTTCGGCGCGGGTGCTCTCCTCCTGTGCAAGAGAAGCACGCAAGCGGCGGTTTTCCTCTTTCAGTTCGGTTATTCTGGCCGCCGTTGCCTCCGCTTCCGAACGAGTACGCGCGTTTTCCGCCTTCAGACGGTCAACTTCGGCCAAAAGTTCGGGTATGCGCTGTTCAAGTTTTTCAAGAACTTCCATGGCTCACCCAATATCATTACAGTTGAATAATGGCAACCTGTATCCGTCAGCCTCAAATTTTTTTTCGCGGCAGGTTTTTCTGCCTGGAACGGGCAATGGACATTTCGCCTTCGGGCACATCCCTGGTTATGACAGAACCCGCCCCGACAAGACTGTTCGCGCCGACGGCAACCGGGGCGACCAGCGCCGTGTTGCTGCCGATGAACGCTTTTTCGCCGATGCTGGTTTTGTGTTTGCGATGGCCGTCATAATTGCAGGTAATGGTTCCGGCCCCGATATTCGCTTCGGCACCGATATCCGCATCACCCAGATAGGTCAGGTGATTGGCCTTGGCCCCCTCGCCCAGGCGGGCGTTTTTGATCTCCACAAAATTGCCGACGCGCGAAGCCGATTCCAGAACGGTTCCCGGCCGCAGACGGGCAAAAGGCCCCACAAGCGCGCCCGCGCCAACCCTCGCGCCTTCCAGATGCGAAAAATGGCGCAGTTCGGCGTCTTCCCCGATCACGCTGTCGCGGACAACACAGTGGGAAGCCACCCTTGCCCCACACTTCACCTCGGAACGCCCCAGAATCTCGCAAGGACCCGTCAGTTCCGCTCCCGGCTCCACGCGCGCAAAAGGGGAAACCCGCGTCATATCCGGCGCGTGCATAAGCACGCCGCAGTCCAGAAGACGCATGACCACGCGCCTGCGCAGGATTTCTTCCATTCGGGCAAGCTCCCGCGGGGAGTTGACGCCGAGCAGATTCTCATCCCGTCCGCATTCCACCGCGCGCACGTTGTGCCCTTCGGAGACGGCCAGGGCAACAAGATCCGTGATATAGTATTCTCCGCTTTTGTTGGCCCTGGTTATGCGGGGCAACAAGGTTTCCGCGAGCGGCAGGCTGACCCGGTACAGGCCCGCATTGACTTCACGATTTTGCTCCAGCGTCGGCGGGTCGCAGTCCTTTGCCTCCACAATGGCGCGGACCCCGCCTCCGGCGCGCACAACACGGCCATAGGAACCGGGGTCGTCCAAATCAAGGGTGGCGAAAGCCAGATCGGCCCCTTCGGCTTTTTCAAGAAACCCTCCCGTCATCTCCGCGTCCAGCAAGGGCACGTCGCCATTGACAACAAGCACATGCCGGCACCCCGCGCCGGCAAGCGCGGGGAGCGCCAGCATCAGCGCGTGTCCTGTGCCGAGCTGCTCCGCCTGGAGCACAAAACGCCCGTCGGGAAAGGCAGCCTCAAGCATATGTGCCTGATGCCCCGCCACTATCCAGACATTTTCAGCAAAATGCGGACGCAACGCGGCAAGGACATAGGCAAGCATGTATTCGCCAAGAAGGGTCTGCAGGACCTTGGGCCTGTCGGAATGCATGCGCGTTCCCTTGCCGGCCGCAAGAACAAGCGCCGCCGTTTTCGGCATGACAACTCCTCCGCAAAACAAAAGCCGGGGTTTTTCGCCCCAGCAAATATCATTTCTCTATTCCGCTGTAAAGACAAGCCCGTCGTCCCTCACGTCCACGACCACAGTCTGGCCGTCCCGTATGCCGCCTGAAAGCAGATCACGGGCGAGGGGCGTTTCCATGCGCTGCTGCACATAGCGCTTGAGCGGACGCACGCCGTACACCGGATCATAGGCCGCTTCGGCGATGAAGGCGCGCGCTTCGCCGGTCAGAACGAGCTTTATCTTGCGGGCATCCAGGCGCGCCTGCAGACGGGCCGTCTGCAAATCCACAACGCGCTCAATCTGTTCACGCCTGAGCGGCAGGAAAAGCACGGTTTCATCCACCCGGTTCAAAAACTCCGGCCGGAAATGGGCACGCAGAGAGTCCATTACCTGCGCGCGCGCTTCGCCCCGCAGGCTTCCGTCCCGGCCTATACCGTCCAGAAGATGCATGGAGCCGATATTGGATGTCATGATGACAATGCAGTTGCGAAAATCCACAGTGCGCCCCTGGCTGTCGGTCAATCTGCCGTCATCAAGCATCTGGAGGAGCGTATTGAACACATCGGGATGCGCTTTCTCGATCTCGTCGAACAAAATAACGGAATAGGGCTTGCGGCGCACGGCCTCGGTGAGCTGGCCGCCCTCGTCATATCCCACATAGCCCGGAGGCGCGCCGATAAGGCGCGAGACGGAATGTTTCTCCATATATTCGCTCATGTCCAGACGCACCATATTGTCTTCCGTGTCAAAAAGCGCGCAGGCCAGCGCCTTGGAAAGTTCCGTCTTGCCGACGCCCGTGGGGCCAAGAAAGATGAAGGAACCCGCCGGCCGCGCCGGATCGGACAGGCCCGCTCTGGCCCGGAGCACGGCATCCGCCACGGCGCTCACGGCTTCATCCTGCCCGACAATCCGTTTGTGCAGCTCGTCGGCAAGCCTGAGCAGTTTTTCACGCTCGGACTCCAGCAGCCGCGCCACGGGGATGCCCGTCCAGCGGGCCACAATGTCCGCCACATCATCCGGACGCACTTCCTCGCGCAGCAGCCTGAGCCCGTCTTTTCCGTCACCGTCGGCAGCCTGGGCCAATTTTTTCTCCAGTTCCAGCAGTTTCGAATACTTGAGCTCAGCGGCCCTTGTGAGATCATAGGCCTGTTCCGCCTGCTCAATGGCCAGTCGCGTCTGCTCTATCCGTTCCTTGATTTCGCGCACGGAATCAATGGAACTCTTTTCCCGCTCCCACTGGACGCGCAAGGACGCCTGTCCGTCACGGAGGTCGGCGAGTTCCTTTTCCAGACGCTCCAGGCGCTCGCGGGAGGCGTCATCCGTTTCTTTACGCAGAGCCTCGCGTTCAATCTCCAACTGCATGACCTTTCGATTCGCCTCATCCAACTCCGCCGGCAAGGAGTCGATTTCCGTCCGGATCATGGCGGCCGCCTCGTCAATAAGGTCAATGGCCTTGTCGGGCAACTGCCTGTCCGGAATATATCTGTTTGAAAGAGTCACCGCCTCAACTATGGCCGAATCGCCGATACGCACCCCGTGATGCACTTCAAAGCGATCTTTCAGGCCGCGCAGGATGGAAATGGCGTCCTCCAGCGTGGGCTCGTCAACCATGACCGGCTGGAAACGCCGCTCAAGAGCCGGATCCTTTTCAATATATTTGCGGTATTCGTCCACTGTCGTCGCGCCGATGCAGTGCAGCTCACCGCGGGCCAACATGGGTTTCAGGAGATTGCCCGCATCCATGGAGCCTTCGGTTCTGCCAGCGCCCACAATGGTATGCAGCTCGTCAATAAAAAGAATAATCCGGCCATCGCTTTTTTCAACTTCGCCCAGCACGGCCTTCAGGCGTTCCTCAAATTCGCCCCGGTATTTTGCGCCGGCAATAAGCGCGCCCATGTCCAGCGCGAAAAGTTTGCGCCCCTTCAAGCCCTCGGGCACGTCACCCTTGACGATCCGGAAAGCCAGTCCCTCCGCTATGGCGGTTTTGCCAACGCCCGCCTCACCGATGAGCACGGGATTATTTTTTGTGCGACGCGACAGAATGCGGATTACACGGCGTATTTCAGCCTCGCGGCCAATCACGGGGTCCATCTTGCCCTGACGCGCCGCCTCCACAAGATCGCGGGAGTATTTCGCCAAAGCCTCAAAAGTGTCCTCGGGATTGGGGCTTGTCACGCGCGCGCCGCCGCGCAGTTCCTCCATAGCTTTGACAAAGCCCGCGCGGGTTACATTGTATTCCCTGAAAATCTCTCTCAAAGGTGAAGACGGCTCCACGCCGGTGAGAGCGGCGAAGAGGTGATCCACGCTGACATATTCGTCTTTCATGCGGCGGGCTTCGTTCTGGGCTTCCGCCAAAACCTTGCCCATGCGCGGCGTAACGGTAATTCTGGTGGGATCCGTTCCGCCGCCGGAGACGCGCGGCCGCCTGTT
>JAISXC010000051.1 GCA_031270875.1 Desulfovibrio sp. | reverse complement strand
GAGGGGCTGATAACCGAAGACGGCACGCTGATACCCGGTGAAATGGTCATTATTTCCATTGGCGAAGCGCCGGATCTTTCCTACCTCGGTGAAAACGTGAAAAAATTTCGGGACTGGCTTGTCCCCGATGAGGACATGAGCATACAGGACGGCGTTTTTGCCGTGGGCGACGTGATAAAGCCGGGCCTGCTCGTCCATGCCATCGGCTCCGGACGCCAGGCGGCTTTTGCCGCGGATGCCTGGCTGCGCGGCGAAAGGTATGCTCCTGAGAAAAAAGAAGCCGTGCCGGCGACGCGCCTGCACACAGCCTGTTTTGCCAAATGTCACGGCCGCGAACTGCCGCGGCCGCAGGATGATTATACGCGTTGCGTCAGTTGCGGCACCTGCCGGGATTGCGGGATGTGCCTCACGTCGTGTCCCGAAAAGGCCATTGACCGCAACGAGCCGGAAAGCGGAGGCTTTGAATACGTTTCCGATCCGGAGCGCTGCATCGGCTGCGGCATTTGCGCCGGCCTCTGCCCTTGCGGCATCTGGAACATGTACTCCAACTGGGATATGGGCTGAGATCGACTTTTCCTCGTGAGTATGGAGATGCGCCTTCTTCTCAGTTGTGTAAACAGCGCCGTATCCCTGGTCGGCTATGATTTTCGGCAACGGCAGCCCTTCTGGTATTGCCCCGCCAACACTCTGCGCGCCTGCGGCATCTGTATCGGACGTGACGGCTTATGGGTCGCCTCGGACAGTAAACTTGTCTGTCTGACAGAGGACGGCGCCAAATCGCAGTCATTGCCCGGTCCGCATGAAAATCTGGCTCATAGTGTGAAAATGCTGGGAGAAAGCTTGCTTGGCGTTGCGGATACCGGCAATTCGCGCATTTTGCTGCGCTCCGGGGAAGGGGATTTTCTCAGTTTCTCGCCATTGGAGGAGTGGGGCAAAGACATTCCCGTTGATGCCATACATCTTAATGACATGATTCCCTGGAGGGAGGGTTTGCTGGCTTCAGCCTTCAATTACCAGCCTTTCAGCCGATGGAAAAAAAGCGGGTTGGACTGGAAAAGCGAAGGTTGGGGAGTTATTTATTACCTGCGCCGTATCGGGAAGCGGACTGTCTCGCGCATTGTGGCGACCGGCCTGAATTGTCCGCATTCCCTGTATGAGTGGCGGGGTGATGTGTACTGCTGTTCTTCGGCCAGAGGTGAATTTTACTGTTTGCATCCGGATGAATACGGCCTGTTGCATGAAACGCGGCGTATCAAAGTGACGGATACGCATTTCCTGCGCGGCGTCCTGCGGGTGGAGGGCGGCTGGCTGCTTGGCGGCAGTTCGCGCCGCCATCAGAACGACGGCGGCGGGATGGTGCTCTTCTTCCTGAGTGACAACGGTTCCATGGAAACGTTGCCGGTGGCCGCCGTGGGGGAAATATACGACATCCTGCCTTGGGATGCGGGGCTTATGGCCTGCGTTGCCCGCACGATCATGCGGGTGCCCGATCTTGACCTGGAAGGGGAGTTCCCGCCGCGCTGTGAACTGCCGGAGTGACGCCGTTTGTGAAGATCAATGCGCATTCAGCATTCGCGGCAACCGGATGAAGCTTGGTCGTCCAGCCGCCTCTGGACTTTCCGATGGACTGCGGATCTGTATCGCATTCAATTTTTTCCCTTGACCTCAGGGCGGAGCCATATATGCGTCTGCCCTGACAAATTTGCCCTGACCAGTTGACTGAGATATTTTTCTGTGATAAAGGGCATTGTGTTTAAGGATATTTTGCGACAGCAGCAAAAGGGTATGGAGGCCCTGGCCGGACCGGGCGTCATAGGCTTTCATCTGGTCAGCGGTCCTCTTGTGGGTTTTTGCATGGGCTACGGCCTGGATTATTGGCTTGGCACAGGACCGTGGGGGAAGCTGGTTTTTCTGGTAATCGGCATTGCCGCCGGCTTCCTGAACGTGTACCGGGACTCGCGCCGCCTGCTGAAAAAAATGGCCGCCCAGGACGCCCGCGCCAAAGCCGGAGTTGAAAATATCGGGACAGGGAAAGATGCTGGGAACCATACTGCACAGTCTTGACGCATGTCTTTGGCGGCGCGGCATGTGGCATCCGACCATAGGGCCGCTGTTGCGCAACATGCTCCTGCTGTCCCTGCTCTGCCTTGCGGCAGGGGGTGCAATCTTTGTCCTGACGTCCTGGTTGTTCTGGTTCGCCGTGGGCATTTGTCTTATGGCGCTGATATTTTTTGGGCTGACGCGCTTTTTTTTACGCTCCGGCCTGGGCGACTACAGTACGGCACTTTTGCGCATAGTACTGTTGCGCTGGGGCGGCAGGCTACTTGTGATGACCGGTCTGCTGTATCTGGCTTTAATTGTTTGCAAGGCCCCGCCAGACGCTATCTTGGGCGGGTTTACGGCAGGAGCCGCGACGGCGCTGCTCACCTATGCGACGGTGGCCCGCGGTCGGGAATAGTGTGAATTTTCCGAATCAACAGGAGGCATGACTCATGGCAGGTGGTTTGCCGCATCCGGTATTGCTTTCCACGTTTTTCCATATGGATGAGGTTGTCATCAATGGTCAGACTGTGGAATTCAAACACGTTTTCTATTCCTGGGTTTGTATGGCCATGCTTTTTGTTGTGGCCTTTATTGTGCGCAGGCGGCTTACTATCGTACCGGGAAGCCTGCAGAATTTTTTTGAAGCCGTCATTGACACCATTGAAAATTTTGTCTGCAGCACCATGGGAGAGGCCGGCCGTACCTATGTTCCCCTGCTGGCGGGCATGTTCATCTATATCCTGTGCATGAATTTTATGGGCCTTGTCCCCGGCTTTGACGCCCCCACAGCCAATCTCAACTCCACTGTCTGCATGGCGCTCTTTGTGTTGGTTTTTTACAACGCCGTAGGCCTCATGCGTTGGAAGGTCCATTACATACACCACTTTACCGGGCCGTCAAAGGTGCTCATCCCGCTGATGTTTCCTCTGGAAATTGTTTCTCATCTCTCGCGTCCGGTTTCGCTTTCACTCCGTCTTTTCGGCAACATACGCGGTGAGGAAATCGTCATGGTGCTCTTTTTCATCATGGCGCCCATTCTGGGCACATTGCCCATTTACGCTCTGTTCCTCTTGGGCAAGACCATGCAGGCATTCGTGTTCTTCATGCTCACCATGTTTTACATAAAGGGCGCCCTTGAAGCGCCGGAGCACTGATATATCGGGGGAATGGTCGCATGCGACCCAACTATATAACTTGTGAAGGAGTTTCACATGCGTAAATTTTTACTGACAGTCTTGAACACCTCAGCTTTTCTTGGCATGGCCAGCATGGCCTTTGCCGCTGACAAGCTTGATTCCGCCTCCCTTGGCTTTACCTGCCTTGCTGCGGCGTTGGGCATCGGAATCGCCGCTTTCGGTTGCGGCATCGGCATGGGGCTTGGTCTCAAAGGCGCCTGCGAAGGCGTTGCCCGCAACCCCGACGTGAGCGGCAAGATCACCGGCACCATGATTCTGGCCTTTGCCTTTATTGAATCCCTGGCCATTTACGCTCTGGTTATCAGTTTTATCCTGCTCTACGCCAACCCGTACGCATAAGCTTTACACACGGCATAAAGGAGGCCCCCCAGCCTCCTTTATGCCGCGGAATTATGGATATCCTGAAAGAAAAACACATCCCGCGCGCGACAATACAGCGTCTGGCCACCTATGTTCAGGTGCTGGAAAACTTTGCCCGCGACAATGTGGAAGTAATCTCCTCCCATCCTCTGGCTCTCGCCTGTGGGGTGAACGCTTCCCAGGTACGCAAGGATCTCGCCTATTTTGGAGAATTCGGCATCCGCGGGGTGGGTTACCCCGTCCTCTCTCTCATCAAGGCCATCACATCCTCCTTGGGTGTGGATCAGGAATGGCGCATGGCTCTCATAGGGGTGGGCAATCTCGGCAAAGCCCTCCTCAATCACGGGGATTTCCGCGCGCGCGGCTTCAACATCACGGCCATCTTTGATTGTGATCCCTTCAAGATAGGAGAAATTGTCCACGGTCTGGAAGTGCGCTGCACTTCGGAGCTTCCGCGCCTTGTCCCGGAAACGGGCATTGAAATCGGCATCATCACCACCCCGCCCGAACGCGCTCAGCGCGCGGCCGATCACTTGATCAACGCGGGCCTTGTAGCCATACTCAATTTTGCTCCGGCTAGGTTGCAAGTGCCTGCAGGCGTCAATGTCGAATATGTGGACTTTTTTGACCATCTCTATGCTTTGGCTTTCAAACATCCCAAGCAGGGCTGACGCGCGGCCTCCGGGGCATGTTCAGTTCCGGGGCGGAAACATAACCGCGGGTTGCCTGGATACGGCATGACGGCCTTTCTCAGCGCTCTTGCTTTTCTGACCCGCCTCGCGCCAGCGCGCCTTTGCGCGCCCGCCGCTATTGGCCGTTGCGTATCTTTTTTCGCGCCGGTAGGCCTTGTTCTGGGGGCGCTTTGCACAGCCGCCGCCTGGCTTGCGCAGGCCTTTATGGCCGACCTGTCCGCCTTTGAAGCCGCAAAGCCTTACAACTTCGCCCTTGCCGCGCTGCTGTGGCTCGGACTTGAAATGTGGCTGACGCGCGGCCTGCACTGGGACGGCTTGGCAGACCTTGCGGACGCCGCCGGCGCGCCCGGACCACTTTTTTGGGAAATACTCAAAGACAGCCGCTTGGGCGTATTTGGCACCCTGAGCCTGCTTGTCGCCTTTTGCGGGCAATGGGCCGCCACCGCTTGGCATGTGGCTGGCCGCGATTGGACAGGGCTTATCCTCGCCCCCGCCTGGGGACGGGCTTGCGCCGTGTGGCTCGCGGCTTCAGCGCTTCCGCGCAATCCGCAATCTCTCGGCGGATTGGTGAAGGCAGGGGCGAGTTTCAGGACAGCCGCCGTCCTTGCCTTGATCTCCTTGGGTATGGTGATTGTTTTATGCGCATTCGGCCTGCCTTGGCTTCAGGGCCTGGCGCTGCCCATGGTTCAATACGGGCTTGTACGCGCCCTGGCAAAGCTGGCCCATGAAAAAGGCGGATTTTCCGGCGATTTCCTGGGCGCGGCCGTTATACTGGGCCAGACCTGGTTTTTGCTGGCGACATTGTAAGCCACCTTGCAGTTTGTCCCCACAAGAGCCGCGAGGGCCAGGCCTTGAATGCCGGCAAGACGTCAACGCATTCGCTTTCTCGCGTTCAAAGCACGCGCCATGACGCGCAGAATTTTCTGATGCATTCATGACCGGTACTACGGCTATATAAAATAATTCCTTACATTGTATTGACATTGACTGTTGTTTTAATTATACTTTACAGAAAATATGCTCTCCATACACTGAACACGCAATGGACATCTTTCTATCGGCAACCACACGCAAGGCAAAAGCGGCGACGCTACAGAAAGCCATGCCTGCCGCGCTCATGAAACGCAAAATTCATATTTTCAGGTTTGTTCGCTCATGAGGGAAAAAACCGCTGTTCCGTTGGCCGACCGTTTTGCCCGCCTGCGCGAGCACGCGCTGTCCCACTGCCCCGCAGCCGGCGACAAGTCCGGCGGCCCGGCCTGCACCCTGATATTTTCCATCTCCGACGGTGACAGACGCGCCGAGGTGCGCCATGCCGCGGCGCAATCTTTTGACAATGCCTGGGATGCGGGCCAACGACTGACCAGGGTATTGATGAAGCGTAAAAGACTGGCCGGCAAACATCTGCGCGTTGACTGGGTTGAACGCGCTGAAAAAATAACCTGGACTGAACTGCAAAAGCGCGTCGCATCCGTAAAGCGCGCCTATTTCCGTTTCGGCGTGGCCTTTGACGACAAATTCACGCACCTTCTCACCGAGCAGGAATGCAACGCCAATGCCGTATTCTATCAGGGTTCGGACAGGAACGAGGGAGCTGTGAACCCCGTCAATCTGAACCATTACCTGAAAATGCGCTTCAGCCCGCCGCCTCCGCTCCCGGATTCAGCGGAACAGCCGGTCTGGCAACTTGAAACCGCCGGGGTATATTGCGGCCCGGACGGAAAAACGCATCATTTGCCGGGATTGCTGCCGGTCAAATACGACGCGACGACCCGCGGGATCTATACAGGGCGCCGGGATGTCGGCAGACTGACCCCGGAAATGCTGAAAGACGTTGTAACCAGGGGAAGCCGCTGGCTGGCAAGGCAAATCCAGCCCAGCGGCAAGTTTGTTTACGGATATTTCCCCTGCTTCGGCCGGCTCATACAGACCTACAACAGCCTGCGCCATGCGAGTTCGCTCTATTCCCTGCTGGATGTCCTGCCCTTTACGGAAGACGATTCCCTGCTTGCCCCCATCCGGCGCTGTCTGCACTATCTGGCGGAAACCCTGGTCAGGGAATATGAAATCGCCCCCGGGCAACGCGTCGCCTTTCTGGTGGACGACGCGCGGAATGAAATCAAGCTCGGCGCCAACGGGGTGGCCCTGCTGGCTTTTGCCGCATGGTGGGAACTCACGGGCTCGGACGAATTTCACCCCCTGATGAAATTGCTGGCCAACGGTATACGGCATATGCAAAATCCGGACAACGGCTCTTTTGTGCATGTGCTGCACAGCGGCAACCTTGGCCTGAAAGAGGCTTTTCGCATCATCTATTACGACGGGGAGGCGGTTTTCGGACTTCTGCGTTTTTACAGGCAAAGCGGTGACAAGGAGCAGTTGCGCACGGCGCAAAAGGCTTTTGACTTCTTTTTGAGCAGCGCGGACCATCGCAAGGCCCATGACCACTGGCTGAGCTACGGCGCCAATGAAATATGCGGGCACATTCCGGACGAGCGCTATTTTGCCTTCGGCATCAACAACTTTCTCGGGCATCTGGATTTTATTCTCCAGCGCGAAACCACCTATCCCACGCTGCTGGAACTCATGATGGCCGCGCAGAAAATGCTCGTCATGCTGGAAAAATTTCCGCATCTTCACCATCTCACGGCCGGCGTTGACATGGAAAAATTCAAACGGGCCATGCATTTCCGGGCGCATTACCTGCTCAACGGTTTTTTCTGGCCTGAAACGGCCATGTTCTTCAAACGTCCCGATACGGTCATGGACGCCTGGTTTATCCGCCATCACGCATTCAGGACGCGGATAGACGACGCCGAACATTACCTTTCGGGCCTGTCGGCCTACGGTGCGCTGCTGGCGTCCGGCGACGGGGAGTGGAGCGCGCCGGAAAACGCGCGTCTGCTGGGAACCCGCTTCAGCCCGCGGCCTTAGCGATTTTCCTTTCGCGGCGCGGCCCCTCGTTTTTCCACGCCGCCGCCGCACACCTTGCAGGATCTGTAGCCTTTCGCCTCAGCCTCTTCGGCAGAGAAAAATTTCACCGTGCACCGTTTACACGTGAAATATTTGCAGGTTGAATTGTGATAAATGCGGCTCGACCAATTCCCGTGATAGACATTGCCGGAAGCCATGCCGGCGGACGGGGAAAACAGAAGGATGCACAAAAGGAAACTCGACAGATATCGCATGATCGGATGACAAGATCCCACTTCCGGCTCCCTGGATTTTCACCGCCCCTCAACCGACTCGCCGCACGGCCGCAGGTCGTGCCCGGCAACGCCCGTTGCCCCAAAAATTACCGCGCATTGACCGCGCGAGCCCCTTCGGACGCATACTCCTGCAAATCGCGCGAAACCTCGAAAGTGCGCAGTTCGCTTGATGCCGCCTTGCCGAAGGGAGTATCGGGAAAACGCCTGACAATGTCCTCCAGCAGCGACCTGGCGCGTGTGGCATCACCCAGCTTGCGGTAAAGCCGCGCCTCACGGAAACGCAGGCCGGGATATTCGGGCGAGGTTTCCGAAACAAAGGCATTGTATCTGGCGATCCAGTCCAGCGCTTCCGGGATGCGATTGTCCACCTCGCAGATATCCATCAGCGAGGAAACAGCCTCCTTGATGCGCTGCGGATCAGCCTTGTCGGAGCGTTCGTCCTGAAGCCGGACAAAAAGCTCAATGACCTGTCTGTTGCGTTCGTAGGCATCCCGGATATCCTTGCGCCGCTCGGCGTCACGGGCCAGAAAAAAGGTGGCGTAAGCCTGCTGATAGAGAGGAATATCCGTTCTTGCCGCGAGCTTTTTCCACATGGCGAGCGCGGGCCCCGCGAGATTGAGATTCTGCGCCGAGAGCGCCAGGGCATACTCCAGTTGATTGCGCAACAGCGGATTCAACTGCCAGTTTGCCACAAGATCACCCAGATCCAGAATCCCGTTCCAATTACCGGCGTTGAGGTAGCGGTTGAAAAATTCCAGAAAGGCAGCTTCGCCGTATTGCGGCTCCATGGGTGCCTTGAGAAATTCCGCCAGCAGGTCGAGAGCCTTTTCATTCTCCCCGCGTCTGAGCCATCCCTGGGCCAGGGCAAAACGCAATCCGGAATCAAGCGGTCCATAACGCTCACGCACCAAGGGAAAACCGTTCCACAATGTGAGAATGCGGTCATAATTCTGCTCGGCGAGGCTGACAGCCAGCTCCTTTTGAAAGGCCTGCCAGATAACGTCGCGCGCCTGCTCCACGCCGGAGTGATCCGGGTAGGCGTCGATAAAATCCGCCGCCTTGCCCATGGCCTCCGCGTAATCTTTGTTCCAGTACAGCCAGAAGGCCAGTTTGAGGCGCGCGAGCACGGATGCCGGCGCGGTTTTGGACAACCCTGCCAGATCGCTGTACACTTGCCCCAGAGACAAATCACTCTCTCCGGCAAAAACCCGGTTCATCCGCTGATAGGTGATCGGCGCGTCGTAAATGCCTTTTTCCGCAAGACGCAGACGGGCAACGGCCGCGGCGCGGGAATCTGCGAAACGGCGTTCAACCTCATGGTACAAAAAAATCGCGGCCTTGGCATTCCCTTCACGGAAATACATATCCGCCATATTTAACAGAAGATCGCCATTTTCTTTACGCTCGGGGTTCAAATTGACGTAGAGCCAGTACTGCTCCAAAGCCGCGGACACGTTGCCCAATTTTTCCGCATTTTCCGCATGGAGAAGCACAATGCCGGGATCGGCAAGATAGCCGCGCGGCCAGCGTTTGCCCATAAATTCCAGGATAATGTCCGCTTGTTCGTATTTTTTCAAGGCGAAAAGCGAACGGGCCAATCCCAGGGACGCATCCCCCAAGGAGGATGATTCCGGGTATTTGTCAAGCACTATGGCAAAGCTCTGCTCCGCCTGCGGATACAGTTTCTGCCTGAACTGCTCCTTGCCGAGGGCGGTAAATCCCTGGGCCACTCCGGAAAAGTCGGGGTGGCGTCTGTACAGGGCGACCACATAGCCCCCCGCGTCAGTCAGATTGCCCACATTGACGTTGGCGAGGGCGAGACGCAGCAAGGCATCCGGCACGCGACGGGAGCGCAGATTGGCGTTCATTGCCTCATTGGCGGAGGAGACAATCGCTTCATACCCCGCGAGAGGGTTTCCCGCATATTTGCTCCACAGGCAGTCGCTGACAAGATAGAGAACTTCTTCGCGCATCTCCGGGCTGATGTCGGAAATCGCCCGAATTTTTTCCAGCTGATTCAGAGCTTCGTCAATTTTTTGCTCGTTCATCAGACTTTTGGCGTCCGCGAGCATCTTGTCCGGCTCCGGCGGCTTGGGCACCGGATTGCCCTTTTCGTCAACGTAGATGACTTCAGGCGGCGCGGCCTGCTCATCCTCTTTTTTGGCACCGGACTTATCCGAAAAAGGCACGCCGACAACAGTGCCGCTCACGGCGCCGTCCGCGCTTGCCTCATTGTCTTTCACGGGGAGGGGCTCCCGCCGTTCAGCCTGAGGCTGCGCGGCGGGCGGCGGGGCAGGTTGCGCGAGAGGAGAGGCAGACGCCGCTGTGCTGATCCCCGACGTTTCCGGCCAGCTTTCGGGACCGCCGGGATTAACGGCGGAGCGCATATTCTGCGGCGTCAAAATTTGACGCGTATCCGGAACCTCCGGTGATGTCCCGCCCGGTGCTTCCGCCGCAAAACCCGCCCCTGTCCACATCATCGACAGGAAAAACCAAAACGCGAAATGCCGTTTCCAGCGGCACAGGCGCGACAAATCAAAAAAATCGCACGTGGTCATTGCATAACATTATTGCGTTGCGCATGTA
This sequence comes from Desulfovibrio sp., assembly GCA_031270875.1. Next base: position 913 of record JAISXC010000051.1, on the reverse strand, counting down.
AAAATTCCTCACCCGACTATGTTATGCAAGAGATGTGCCTTTACGACATATTGCGCTTTCTCAGTTTTTCAATAAGCGTCGTGCGCTTGATCCCCAAAAACTCCGCCGCCAGATTTTTCACATTGCCCGCCTTGGCAAGGGCTTCGTTCATCAGGCGGTTTTCCGCTGTGTCAAGAAAGGTCTTGAGGTCCATGCCGGCGCGCTCCAGATCGGCCAGCGCAGGCCAGACAAGTCCACCGCCGGACGTTTCCGCCGGCGTTTCCGTCTGTTCCACGGCAAGCGCGGCACCCGCCTGCGGGGAGACATCCGGGACATGCGCTTCCGTCGCCTCGGCCGCCGCTTCCTCAGCCAGAGAGCTGACGTCTCCCAGTCTGTCCAGAATTTTCGGCGGGATATCAGAAGGCTGAACAATATCGCCGTCCGTCAGAATGCTCAGACGTTCCATGACGTTTTCCAGTTCGCGCACGTTGCCCGGCCAGTCATAGGCCGCCAGAATTTTTTCAACAAGAGGAGAAAGTTTCAGAAGCGCGCGGGATTTCTTCCCGCAAAACCGCTCCAGAAAATTCCGTGCCAGCAGGAGCACGTCGCTTCCGCGTTCGCGCAGGGGCGGAAGATGAAGGGGGATCACGTTCAGGCGGTAATAGAGATCCTCACGGAAATGCCCCGCCGCGACTTCATTTTCCAGATCGCGGTTGGTCGCCGCGACGATGCGCACGTCAACCTTTTTTACGCCGTTGCCGCCGACGCGCTCAATCTCTTTTTCCTGCAGAACACGCAGAATCTTTACCTGGAGACTCAGGTCCATTTCGCCGATTTCGTCCAGAAAAACAGTGCCCCCGTCCGCCAGTTCAAAACGGCCGGGACGGGAGCGTATGGCGTGGGTAAAGGCGCCCTTTTCATGCCCGAAGAGCTC
>JAISXC010000041.1 GCA_031270875.1 Desulfovibrio sp. | reverse complement strand
ATCCAGGGCGGCTACGGGCCTGACCTGATGAGCGAGGTGCGCCGCTACAGCCGTCTGGCGGCCGCTCTTGCCCTCAGGGAGTCTTTCGACGTTATCCACGTGCATGACTGGATGACCTACCCCGCCGGGATGCTTGTCAAGACCCTGACGGGCAGGCCGCTGGTGGCGCACATTCACGCCACGGAATTTGACCGCAGCGGGGAAAACATAAATGTCCGGGTGGCGGGCATGGAGCGCGCCGGCCTCATGGCGGCCGACCGCGTGGTGGCTGTAAGCCATTTGACCAGCAGAACCGTCGTCGAGCGCTACGGCGTGCCGCAGGACAGGGTTGTCGTGGTGCACAACGCCGTTGCCCGCCATGAGGTGGAGCGGCGCTATGTCGTGCCGCCCCGCATACGTCATGAAAAGCGGGTGCTCTTTCTGGGGCGCGTCACCTTTCAGAAGGGGCCCGAATATTTTATGGAAGCCGCGCGTCTTGTCCTGAAACGGCTTCCGAACGTCCGTTTTTTCATGGCCGGCAGCGGCGACATGCTGCCCAAGCTGATACGGCGCGCGGGGCAGCTGCGCATAGGCAGCCGTTTCCACTTTGCCGGTTTTCTGCGCGGAGAGGAAGTGGATCACATGTTCGCCCTGAGCGATCTGTACGTCATGCCTTCCGTATCCGAGCCTTTCGGCATCACCCCGCTGGAAGCCATACTGTATGACGTTCCCGTGCTGCTTTCGCGGCAGTCCGGCGTGTCCGAGGTGCTCAAAAACGCGCTCAAAGCCGATTTTTGGGATACCCGCGACATGGCTGACAAAATTTGCGCCGTGCTGTGTTACCCTTGTCTGGCGGCGGAATTGGTGAAAAATTGCCGGCAGGAACTGAGGTCCATCCGCTGGGAAAATGTCGCCGGGCGGCTTATGGCGATTTACCGTGACGCATGTTCCCAATCCTGATGCGAACCCCCGCGGTTTCACATCGGGTCCGGAACAGGCGGGGAGAAGCCGCTCCGGAACGGACCGAGTTTCCGGGAGCGGGGCGACGCTCCCGCCGCGGCTGACAAAGCGAAAGCGCGGAGCGCGGTCCGGATTTGAATTTGGCATCAGGAGGTGAGCGATGCCGGCCCTTTGTTTGTGCTTTGACGTGCATGAGGCATATCGTTTGCGGCGGTACACCGTTTTTGACATCGGGCAGAGTTCCCTCTATGAGGACGACGACCGCAACTGCGATTCCCTGATGGCGCTGGCCCGCATGTGCTATCTGCCCATGAACGAACTTTTGCTGAAGCTTGTCCGCCGTCACAAAAAGGCCTTCAAGTGCGCCTTTGCCATTTCCGGAACGGCCCTGGACCAGTTTGAGCAATACACCCCGGAGGTCATTGACGGTTTCAGGGCTCTGGCCGCCACCGGCTGCGTGGAATTTGTGGCCGGCACCTCGGCCCACTCCCTGGCCTTTCTCTACTCCAGGGAGGAGTTCGACAGACAGGTCGAGTTCCACAGCGCCCGCCTGAAAGCCGTTTTCGGCAGGAAACCGCTCTCCTTCCGCAATACGGAGTACGTGTACAACAACGAACTGGCTCTGGCCCTGCAAAAGTCCGGTTTCAAGGCCGTGCTGGCCGAGGGGGCCGACCATGTGCTCGGGTGGCGCAGCCCCAACTATCTCTATCAGGCGCCCGACGTTTCCGAACCGTGCCTTTTTTTGCGCAACGCCTCCCTTTCGGAGGATGTCAGCATCAATTTCGGTTGCCGGGAGTGGCCCGGCTGGCCCCTCACGGCGGAAAAATTTACCGCCTGGTGCCGCAGCGCCGCCGACAGCGCCGACATCATCAATCTTTTCTGGGATTACCACGCCTTTGGAGCCCGCCACTTGAAGGAAACGGGCATCGTCGATTTCATAACCGCGCTTCCGGCGGCTCTGCTTGAGGACAAACGCTTCAAATTCATGACCCCGTCCGAGGCGGTCAAAAAAATTGAGCCCAGAGGCGTGGTGGACGTGCCCGGCTTCACCTCCTGGAAGGACAGGGAGCGCGATCTCACCATGTGGCTCGGCAACGACATGCAGAAAGACGCAATTCATGCCCTTTACGCCCTTGCCGCGCGTGTCCGCGCCACGGGGGATGCTGTTCTGCTGCATGACTATGAGCGCTTGCAGTCGGCCGATCATTTCTATAACATGTCCACCAAATGGTTCACCGGCTATCTTTCGGACAGGCCCAATCCTTTCGGCAACCCGTACGATGCGTACATCACGTTCATGAATGTGCTGGCCGACTTTGAAATGCGCCTTGTCGCCGCGGAGGGGGCTGCCCGGCATCCCGCTCCGCAGGAAAAGGCCGTCGAAAAGCCGCGCGTCCGGCGGAAGAAGAGCGGCGGCCGGGCCCCGAAGCCGTAGGGCCGCGCAACAGCCTTCCCTGGCGGTACAGGACGCCATCAACCGACGGAGATCGTATGGATTTCAACAATTCCGCAGTCACTCTTTTTGAAGTCAGCTGGGAAGTCTGCAACAAGGTTGGCGGCATCTATTCCGTCATCAGCAGTAAGGCTCTGCAATCCGTGGAGGCCTTCGGCGAGGACTATTTCCTGCTGGGGCCGGATTTGCAGCACAACGCCGGCTTTGTCGAAACGGAGGAACAGGTATGGGACTCCCTGCGCATGGCCCTGACTGTCAAGGATCTCAAATGCCGTCTGGGGCGCTGGAATATTCCGGGCCGTCCCAAGGCCATTCTGGTGGATTTTTCCAAGCGCTACTCCGGCAACCAGCTGCTCTATGAATTTTGGAAGAATTACGGGGTGGATTCACTTTCCGGAGGCTGGGACTATATTGAACCGGTCATGTTCTCCTCGGTCTGCGGCGAAGTTATCGCCGCCATCCATGAAACCCTTGTGGACCCCCTGGGCGACAGGTCCGTGGCCCTGTTTCACGAATGGATGTGCGGCGCCGGCCTGCTGACCCTCAAAAAACTGGCCCCGGGCGTCGGCACTGTCTTTACCACCCACGCCACCATGCTGGGCCGGGCTCTGGCCGGCACGGGGCGGGATATTTACAGCACCCTGCGCAGTCTCAATCCGGCCCAGGAGGCGGCGGCGCACAATATAACCGCCAAATGCTCCATGGAAAGCATTTCCGCAAGGGAGGCCGACGCCTTTACCACAGTGAGCCCCGTCACCGGCGAGGAATCTTCCGTCTTTCTGGGCCGCCAGCCGGACGTGATTACGCTGAACGGTCTGGATTTGCGCGTTATCCCCGATTATTCCGAGGACAGGGCGGACCCCCTTGTCAGACGGGCCGGCATCATGGCGGCGTCGGAGCGTTTCCTGCGCTGCAAGCTGCCGGACAATACACGGATTTTTGTCATTTCCGGCCGTTACGAAATGCACAACAAGGGCGTGGACGTTTTTCTGGAAGCCATGGGCCGCGCCGCGCAAAACCTGGCCGGCACGGAAACCACGGTACTTGTTCTCTGCCTGATCATGGGAGGTCACACGGGCGTCAACGAGGCGGCCGTGTGCGGCGAACCCGGGGCCAGCGACAACGGCGAGCCCTTTATTTGCACCCATCATGCCTGGAATGCTCCGGAAGATCCGGTCATTAACGTCTGCCGGCGTCTCGGGCTTGACAACAGGCCCGATCGGCGCGTCAAGGTGATTTTTGTGCCGGCCATGCTGGGCGGCGACGACGGCTTTTTCAACAAGCCCTACGAGGAGGTGCTCTCCGCCTGCGACGCGGGATTTTTTCCTTCCTGGTACGAACCCTGGGGGTACACGCCGCAGGAGTGCGCGGCCTGGGCCGTGCCGACGCTCACCACGGATCTTTCCGGTTTCGGCATGTGGGTCAAAAGCCTTGAGGGGCAGGGGGCCGAACAGTATCCCGGCGTTTTTGTCATGGCCAGGCGCGGCATGGGGCAGGAGCAGTGCGTCAACGAACTGCATCAGGCCATAATGAAAGCCCTTGCGGGCACGGCGGAAAATATCGGCCTGCGTCGCGGAAATGCGCGCCATCTGGCGGAAAAAACCTCCTGGCAGTATTTTTATGAAAACTATATCAGGGCCTTCAGACTGGCGCTGGACAAGGCGGAATCGCGCATCGCCCAGGAGGCGGGCGGACGTGAGCTTATCCGCATACTGGCCGCTTCCTCGTCCGTCACGCCGTTTTTGCGCCAGGTCATGGCGGTGGCCGAATTGCCGAAGGAATTTATGCGCCTGCGCGATCTTGCCTCAAACCTGTGGTGGTGCTGGAACGACAAGGCCAAGGAGCTTTTTTTCACCCTGCACCCCCAGCTTTGGGAGAAATGCCACAACCCGCTGCGCCTGATAGAGGAAGCCGAGCCGGAACGGCTGAACCGCCTTGTGAACAATGCGGAATACCGCGCGCTCTACAATGAGGTTCTGGCGGAGTTTGACGCGTATATGGCCGAGCCGCAGCGCGTCCTGAGCGATGACGTGACCCCGGCCCGCCCCATTGCCTATTTTTCCACGGAATACGGTCTGCACGAATCCGTGCCCATCTATTCCGGGGGCTTGGGCGTGCTTTCCGGCGACCATCTCAAATCGGCTTCGGATATGGCCATTCCCCTGGTAGGCATAGGGCTTTTGTACAAAAACGGCTATTTCAGGCAGGAAATCAATCAGGACGGACGCCAGATTCCCCACTATCCCGTCAACAATTTCGCGCATCTTCCCGTGCGCATGATGTATGACGAGGCTGAGGAACCCGTTTTTGTCCAGCTGGAACTGCCGGGCCGCATCTGCTATGCCAGGGTGTGGAAAATGCAGGTGGGGCGGGTTTCCCTGTACCTTATGGATACGGATACGCGCCGCAACACCGAGGAAGACCGTCACATCACCGACCGCCTGTATGAAGCCAACCGCGAGATCCGCCTCCTTCAGGAGATGCTGCTGGGCATGGGCGGCGTGCGCCTGCTGCGCAAGTTCGGCATCGAAGCGCGCGTTTACCACATGAATGAGGGGCATTCCGCCTTTCTGGCCGTGGAGCGCCTGAACGAGTATATGGCCGCCGGCATGAGCTATGAGGAGGCCGTGGTGCAGGTGCGGGCCAATACCGTCTTCACGACCCATACGCCGGTGCCGGCGGGCAATGAGTCCTTCGCCCTGGATCTCATGGAGCGCTATTTCAGCGGCACGGCCGCGAATCTGGGCCTTGAGTGGCAGCAGTTCGTGCGCCTGGGCCAGATGGAGGGGGGCAACACACAACATTTTGAAATGACGGTGCTGGCTCTGCGCCTTTCTTTCCGCGCCAATGGAGTGAGCCGTCTGCACGGCGAAGTTTCGCGCCGCATGTGGAGCAATCTCTGGAAAGGCCTGCCCGAGGCGGAAACTCCCATTGATCATGTCACCAACGGCGTGCACACGCCTTCGTACGCCGGGACGCAGATGAGGGAACTGTTGACCGCGTATCTTGGACCGGACTGGATTTCGGCGCCGCCGGAATCTCCCGTCTGGCAAAAGGTGGACGACATTCCCAATGACGCATACTGGGCGGCGCGCATGAGCCAGAAGGAAGCGCTTCTGGAATATCTGCGCGCGCAGCTTCCCGGCTATGCGGAAAAATTCAAAATTTCACGGGAAAAACGCCTCGGGATGGAAAGGCGCCTCACGCCGGAGACGCTGGTTATCGGTTTTGCGCGGCGATTCGCGCCCTACAAGCGGGCTACCCTGCTCTTCGCCGATCCCGACAGGCTTGCCAGAATTCTGAACAATCCCGACAGGCCGGTTTGTTTCGTCTTTTCCGGCAAGGCGCATCCCGCCGACGAACCCGGCATTGATCTCATCCAGCAGGTGGTGCGGCTGACTCTGGATGAGCGTTTTCTGGGAAAAGTATTCTTTATTGAAGGATACAGTCTTGGCGTTTCGCGTCTTCTCGCCCAAGGCTGCGACGTGTGGCTCAATACCCCGCGCAGGCCGCACGAGGCTTCGGGAACCAGCGGCATGAAGCTGCCCGTCAACGGCGGCATCAACCTGAGCATTTCCGACGGATGGTGGTGCGAAGGGTACAACCGCCAGAACGGCTGGACCGTCGGTCCTGTTCTGACAACGGAATTGCCGCGTGAAGGCCCCAACGATTACAATGACGCCGAATCGCTGTATGCCATGCTGGAAGAAAACGTCCTGCCGCTCTATTTCAGCAGGGATGCCCAGGGAATGCCCAACGGATGGATTGACACGTCCAAACGCTCCATGAAGAGTTTGACGGCGATGTTCAGCTCCAACCGCATGGTGCGCGATTACGTGAACTGGGCCTATCTGCCTGCCGCCAAACGCTGGAATATGCTGGCGGCGGACAACCGGGCCCTGTGCAGGGAACTGGCGCACTGGCAGAAGGATCTGGCCGTGCGTTTCGGCACCCTGAAGGTTGAGGAAATCGTCATCAGCGGGCTGGAGAGCAATGCCATAACCTGCGGCGAGCCTTTCAGCGTCCGGGTGCGTGTCTACCCGGGGGACATGCGGCCGGATGAAATTCTGGCCCAGCTTGTGGTGGGGCAGACATACTCCGGCGGCAACTTCAAGCGCAGGCCCGATTGCCTGCGTCTGGTCGCCAAGCAAACGGCGGGCGGCGTGGAATTTTCCGCCGCGTACATTCCGTCCCATACGGGGCTGTATCGTTACGGAATACGCTTCATGCCCACGCACAAGGCCCTGGGCTCAGCACTGGAGACAGGTTTGATATTTTGGGCCTGACATTTTGCCTCCTTACGCAACGCGGCGGAGGGGGGATGGCCGGGACGGACTACTGGGTCCGAAAGGCCTGCATGGCCACAAGCGTGTCTGTCAGCGCGGAGTTGAAGTGCGCCATGGCAGTGGTTGTGTCCGCACAGGCTTTAATGGCCAATTCCAGTTCCAGCGCCGCGGCGGCCAAGGCCTTGGCGCCCAGATTGGCGGCCGCGCCCTTTGTGGTGTGCACGAGATTCCGCGCCCTTTCCGTTTCACCGGCGGAGAGAGCCTGGGCTATCCTGGCGCCGCTGTCCTGTTCCGAATCAATGAATTTGCCGAGCAATTTGCTATAAAGCTCGCGTTTGTTGAGCACACGCGTCATGGCTTCTTTCCAGTCAAGCACTTCTTCGTTCATGGCGGCCTTCTCTCTCAGGGTCAGAGTGACATGCGATGGGCTTGTTTTATAAAAAAAGCGGACAAAGGGCAATATGGCCGGAAACTTTTTCAAAAATTCATTAAAATTGCGGAGCGCGGCTTTGGTTTCAATTGGGGAGCGGAAACATGGAATTTTCTGAAACGACCATCGCGCTTTGCAAACTGCTGGCGGTGTGCGCAACGCTCATGGTGCTGTTGCGGCTGCGCCTGCCCCTGTGGCTGACCATTTGCGCCGGTTGCCTTGAAGTAGCCGTTTTTTCCGGCATCGGGCCGGCCTCATGGCCGGATATTGTCGCCGGTGTTTTGACCAACGCGGATTTCCTGCTGTTGTGCCTGATGATTTTTCTCATCATGTTTCTCTCAAGCATTCAGGAGGCCACGGGGCAGAGCGGAAGGCTTGTGGCGGGGCTTGAAAGACACCTCAGGCATCCGCGTATCCGTCTTGTCCTCTTTCCCGCCCTTGTGGGGCTTTTGCCCATGCCCGGCGGAGCGCTCTTTTCCTGTCCGATGATACGGGCCGCCACGGAGGGGATGGAGATTTCCGAGTGCAGGAAGGCGCTTGTCAACTACTGGTTTCGCCATATCTGGGAAGCCTCCTGGCCGCTTTATCCGGGTTATGCGCTCATCTGCGCCCTTCTGCAGATACCGTTGTCCGTGTACTGGCGCTATACCTTTCCGCTGGTTTTTGTGGCTCTCGGCGCAGGCTGGCTTTTTTTTCTGCGGGATCTGGATGCCTCCAGAACAGCCAGGCATGAGTCCGGTGCCCCTCCTTCGCGGCATATCCCTTCCGCCGGGGGGACAGCCCGACCGGGGACAGAGCCGGCGGAGGAGCGCCTCGGCGATGTTCTGCTGAACGCTTTGCCGCTTGTGGTCACTCTGGGCGGGGCCGCTGTTTTCGGCCTGCTTTTTGACGCATTTTTCCCAGAATTGCCCGGGCAGGCTGTTTTTTCCTTTTCCCTTGCCCTGGGCATAGGCACGGCATTCTGGCAGGGGCGCGGCGCGGCGTCGGTTCCGCTCCGCAAGCTTGCCTTCAACAGAAGCATGGCGCGGATGATGCTGCTTCTGTTGATGCTTTTCGTCTTCAAGGACACCATTCGCGTCGCCGGCGTTGTGGACGCTTTCAGCCGCATCGGAACCGGCTTCCTTGTCATTGCGTCGGCATTCGTTGTTCTGCCGATGCTCTCCGGCATTCTCACAGGCGTCATGGTGGGTTTTGTGGGGATGTGTTTTCCCATTCTTATCGGCATACTGCAAGCCGCGCCGGCCCTGCAGGCCTACGCGGCGCCTCTCATCGTCCTGGCGACGGTGGCCGGCAATTGCGGACAAATGCTCTCGCCGGTGCATGTCTGCCTTGTGGTGACGGGCGAATACTTCGGCACGAACCTTGCGGACATGTGGCGGCGCCTCACGGCTCCGGTAGGTCTGTTGCTGCTTGGCGGCAGCCTGTGGGCGCTGTGCCTTTATTTTCTGAACGCGCGGTTGTAGAGCATTTCACGCTTGAAATGCTCTGCAAGGATTTGTCTGCAAATGGCTTGGTTGTGGGCTTCCTTGCGGGCAATGCCCCGCCATGGTCGAACTCTTCAGTGGGGGCGCAAATGGACCCGCAGTTGCTCAAGAATGTCGTCCAGGTCCAACGGCTTGCCCACATGGGCGTTCATGCCTGCCGCCAGGCAGTTCTCCACATCTTCCTTGAAAACATCGGTTGTCATGGCGATGATGGGTATGGACCCGGCCTTTGGCGTACCCAGGGCGCGAATGCGCCGCGTGGCTTCCAGTCCGTCCATCTCCGGCATCTGTAAATCCATGAAAATCATATCGTAGCGTTCGGGATTTTCCTGGAAGATGCGCACGGCTTCCTTGCCGTTCTCCGCGCAATCTATGTGCAGCCCTGTGGGCTCCAGCAAGGCCAGCACGATTTCACTGTTGATTTCCACATCCTCCGCCAGAAGCACTCTGTAGCCGCTGTATGCGCCGTCCTCGCCGGGCGGCGCCCCCTCCGCCTCTTCCGGCAAATCACCCGCGCGCTTCGTGGCGCTGTCCAGTTTCACGTCAGACGCGGTGTTCCCTTGGCTCTGCGCTCCGGCGCGTTCGACCTTGACGGTAAAGGTAAAGGAGGCGCCTCCGCCGCTCCTTGAATCCACCCATATTTCCCCTCCCATCAGTTCCACTATCTTCCGGGTGATGGCCAGCCCCAGCCCCGTGCCGCCGAATTTTCTGGTCGTGCTGTTGTCCGCCTGCTGGAACGGAGCGAAAAGATCGGCCTGCCGTTCGGGCGGGATGCCTATCCCGCTGTCGGTCACTTTGATCAGAATGGTGCACAAGCCGTTTTCTTCTTCGAGCAGCCGGGCGTCAAGCTCGACATGGCCGCCTCCCGGCGTGAACTTTACGGCGTTGGACAAAAAATTGAGGATGGCCTGGGCCAGGCGCTGGTCGTCGCCGACGAGCCTTTCGGGGATATTCCCGTCAACCGCCACGCGGAGTGTCAGACCTTTTTCGTCCGCGCTGAACGTAATGATGTCGACGGCTTTCCGGAGCATCTTGTCAAAACTGAACTCGACGGGCGCGAGCTCAAACCAGCCATCCTCCAGCTTTGCCATATTCAGGATGTCATTTATGATACCCAAAAGATGGGTGGAAGCGTCTTTTATCTTCCCGAAGGCATAGTCTTTTCTCTCTGTGGAAGAGGCCGTCCTGCCGATGGAGGCCATGCCTGTGATGGCGTTGATGGGTGTCCGTATTTCGTGGCTCATGTTGGAGAGGAAATCGCTTTTGGCCCTGGCGTTCTCTTCAGCTTTGACAAGGGCGGCCTTCAACTGCTCGTGGGCTTTGTTCATTTCGGCCATGTGGGCCTTTTCTTCTGTCAGATCCCGCACATACCCAGCGACGCGGTAGCTGTTCCGCCATTTCAGGCGTACCAGGATGACGTTAGCGGGTATTTCCCCGCCGTCCGAACGTATGTGGACCCATTCGAACGCCTCCCGGCCGCTTTCAAAAGCCTTTCTGAGCATCTCCAGGGATTTTTCGCGGCTGCTCCGGCCGTCCGGCTGAAGCAGGGGCGACAACCGGGTGAAAAACATGTCGACATATTCCCGCTTGTTCTGAAGATTGTACATCCGGAGCGCCTCGGAGTTGCAATCCAGCACCTGACAATCCTCGTTGAAGAGGTTGCACGCGAGAGGCACTCCTTCCAGCATCATCTGGGAGTATTCCTCGCTCTCCCTGGTGAGCTGTTCACTTTTTTTGATCTCGGTCAGGTCGCGGGAGTAGGCCGCCAGACGAAAACCGTCCGCCCAGGGAATGCGCACATACGTCGTTTCCACATAACGCGGCTCTCCGTCTCTCAACAGGTAAACCCATTCAAAAGTCTGCCTGCCCTTTTCAAAAGCGGCGGCGCGCATTTTGTGCAGCAGTCCCATTGTGTCCGCGCCGTCGGGCTGGTTCTTCGGAACTTTTTCCCAGATATGATCATAATCTTCTTTGGAGGAGAACTCCAACAGGCGCAAGGCCTCCGCATTGCAGTCAAGGCACTTCATGGAACGGTTCCAGATGACGCAGGAGAAGGGGGCGGAGTTCAACATGAGCCGGCCGGCCTCTTCCGCCAGCCGGGTAAGCCGTTCCTGGGCCTTTATTTCGCGCAGATCCCGCGAATAGACGGCCAGGCAGTGATCGTCTTTCCAGGGGATGCGCACCAGCGTGGCTTCCACGGGAAGGGGTTCTCCCGTTCTGGTCAGATACAGCCATTCGTAACGCTGATACCCTGTCTCGAAAGCGGCCGCGGTCATCTTCGCCAGCTTGTCCGCTGTGGGCATGCCGTCCGGTTGGTATTCCGGGTTCAGGCCGTGATAATTGTCGAGAAACTCGCGTTTGTGGGAGAACCCGAAAAGGCGCAGGGTTTCCTTGTTGCAGTCCAGCATGTTGCCCTCCCTGTTCTGGAAAAAGCAGGCAAGAGGGGTGGCGTCCAGCATGAGATGGGTGCGCTCGTCGATGTCCATCTGCTTGAGAGAGGTCCACCTGAATCTGTAGCCGAATCTGAGTTGCAGGAAAAGGCCAACGGCTACAAAAGAAACGCCCGTTGCGAACGCAATCAGCAGCAGGCGCGAGAGCAGCTTTCCTCCCTCGCGCAATTTCTGAATTTTATCATGCACGGAGGCCATATGGGAAATGCTGTAATCAATCCCCAGGATACCGACCACCACGCCGTCCCTGAGAATGGGAACCGCCGCGGAAACCAGCATGCCCCATTCGTTGATTGTGATCTGCGAAGAAAAGGCGAGTTGTTTTGTTTCATACGCCTTGTCGATAAAGGCGGGAGTCGGGCCGGCCCAGACGAAGCTGTTCAGCCAATCGCGCCTGTGCCCCTCTTTCATGCCGGCGGACATCAGGAATTTGTATCCGGCCTCCGTTTTTTCTATATAATAGATGTAGGCAAGTCCGAAAATCTGCGCCATGGTCCTCCACTCGTCGGACATGTTCCAAAACCAGTCCGTTCCGGCCTCTTGCTTGAACCGCTCGACGTCACGCAGTTCGGGATATTTCTCTTCAATGTATTCCGCTATATCAACAAGATTACGTTGACGGATGTCTTCCATTTGTTCATGGAATGCATCCGCGGCGGCATTGTTATAGTCGGCCATCGTTCCGGACAGTATCGCGTATACCACTATCCAGGGGAGTATGAGCAGTACCGTCGACAATCCGCCAAACAGCGTCGCGGAGCGGAATGAGAATTTTTGCATGTTCCGAAAAATGAAATCCATGGTTCACTGTCCTTAATACTGAGGCATGCGCGAAAAGACCGGCTTTACTGCCGTACGAAAAAGAACCGCAAAACCGTTTTCCGGAACTGCGGTTCAAAAGGTCTCGCTCCTTTTGAAAAGGAACAGGGCCGGATTTCTGGATGGGAAGAAAACGCCGAAAGCCGCGCACTCCCGCAATGGAGCGCGCGTTTACAGGCGGGGTGTGTGGTGTGTGTGTGTGTGTGTGTGTGTGTGTGTGTGTGTGTAGCAAGAATCAGGCCGAAATGGTCAGTTTCGGCCGTCTTTGCCCCCGCGGGGACGGATATTTTTGTCCCGTAGCCGCCAAACGCACTTTTGTTTTGGAGCATTTGGTAAAATTTATAGCCTAACAGCTTGCGGAGGTCAAGCGATTTGCGGGGATATTTTTCATCTGGGAGAAAAACACGCGCCGCGAGCAGCGCAAAGCCGTGTATGCGGGATCCGTTGTTTACTTTCGGCGGAGCGACTCCTTTTCAGCGGCGGGAGGAATTTCTTTGGATCATGCCCGGCAGAGGATTTCACGGCCTATGGAAGCCAGATTCGCGCAGCCTGTGAGGCGCATGGCCTCGACAAGCTGTTGCCGCAAATCCTCAAAATAGAGCCTGACGCCGTTTTCCTCGTCACCGTGCAGAGCGATGGCGACAGGGCGGCAGACAAGCGTCAGCCGGGCGCCCAGGGCGAGCATGCGCAACACGTCAACGCCGGTGCGCACGCCGCCGTCGGCCATGATCAGAGTCCTGTCGCCGACGGCATCGGCAATGGCGGGCAGAACCTCGGCCGTGCCGGGCGTGCAGTCTATGGATCGTCCGCCGTGGTTGGAGACGATCAGGGAGTCCGCGCCGCAATCAACGGCAATGCGCGCGTCCGAAAGGGTCATGATTCCTTTGACGATGAATTTCATACCCCGGGCGTGCGTCATCCCGGCAAGTTTCGCGATGTCCCGGCCGGAGCGGACGCCGTAGGTTCGGGAAACCTGACGGAAAACGGGAAAGCCGGCCGCGTCGACATCCACGCCACAGGCGACGCAACCGTGTCCGGCGGCCATATCCAGGCGGGAGACAAGATCGTCCGGCGCCCACGGCTTGAAAAAGGGAATGACCATGGCCCCGTTATCCCCGACTTTCGCAAAATTTCTGGTAACGGGCTCGAACTGCGGGGTGTCTCCGAAAGTGGCGATGGTTCCGGCCTCGCGGCAACCCCTGATGAGCAGCCCGGTATAGATATCCGTCGGCATATCGCTGCCGACGTTGGCGATCACGTTTCCGATGGGCGCCGCAAGCACGGGCAGGGAGAGCCTTTGCCCCCAGAAATCAACGCTGGTGTCCGGATTGTTGGCTTCGTGCAGGTAACGCGGCAAAATGCGGTAGGCCGCCAAGGCGGTCAGATTGTTCTGAAACGACATGCCGGAACCTATGCCGCCCATGCCGGGGATTTGCCCCGCGCAGGCCTTGCCGTTGCATACGGGGCAGACCTTGCAGCGTTTTTTGACGCGCTCGCGGGCATTTTCTCTGTAATCCGCCATAAATGACGACCTCCTTCGGATAATGGTTCACTTCCGCTTCCAACGATTCATGCGGCCTTGATTCATTGTACTTCATCCTTGAGCATGACATTTCCAGTCGTAAACGTCAGTCGCGGGTTTTTTCGCCCCATCGGGCTTGGGCGATATGGCGCGACTGTTCCAGAAGCCGCGCGACGGAATCCGGCACAAGCCAGGTGATGCTGCGGCCGGCAAGCCAGCGCTGCCGTATGTCCGAAGCGCTGATTTCCAGAACGGGCAACGGCAGAAAATGCGCCAGACCGCCGCCCGGCAGGGCCATGCACAGGCCGCCGGGCACAAGAGGCGGACGCTCCTGCGCCGGCGGCCAAAGCTGAAGAGTCACGGCCACAAAGCTTTCCGCCCCCATGCCGCCGCGCGGCGCAACCACGAAATGACAAAGACGGGGCAATTCCAGCCCCCGGAACCAGGTTGGCAACAGGGTGAAATCAGGCATGCCGAGCAGGAAATAAAAATTCGTGCCGGGAGATTGGACACGGGCCGCCGAAAGCATGTCCCAGGTGTAGGAAGGGCCCCGGCGCCGGGCTTCCATGCGGTTGCAGCGCAGGCCGGGCATGTCCGCCACGGCGGCCTCCGTCATGGCGGCCCTGAGGTCAAAGGGCAGCAAATTCCCTGTGGTCTTGTGGGGCGGCATGGCCGTCGGCGTCAGATCCACGCCGCCCGCCAGACGGCCCAGAAATTCGCGCGCCTCGACGGCAAAGCGCAGATGACCAACATGCAGCGGGTTGAATGCCCCGCCCAGTATGATCCTGCCCGGGCAGGCGGAAGCGTCCTGCATTTATTCGCGCACCTGGCCTTGTCCGACCACCACAAATTTTGTGGTGGTCAGTTCCTGCACGCCCATGGGGCCGTATGCGTGCAGCTTTGAAGTGGAAATGCCGATTTCCGCGCCAAGGCCGAGCTGGCCGCCGTCGTTGAAACGGCTTGAGGCGTTGACGGCCACCATGGAGGCGTCCGCCTCCCGCAAAAAACGCCGCGCCGCGTCAAGGTTTGTCGTACAGATGATTTCCGTATGGTTTGAGCCGTAGCGGGCGATGTGGTCAAGGGCGGCGTCAAGACCGTCCACCACGCGGACGGCCAGAATCAGGTCGTGGAATTCCTGTCCGAGATCCCGCGATTCCTGGGATTTGGCCGTCGGGCCGAGCAACGGGAGAGACCGTGGGCAGGCGCGAAACTCCACTCCGGCTCCGCCCAGCCTTGCGGCCGCCAAGGGCAGAAAGCGGGCGGCGATATCCCTGTGCACAAGCAGGCATTCCAAGGCATTGCACACGCCGGGACGCTGAACTTTGCCGTTGAAGACGATTTCGAGGGCTTCCGCCGTATCGGCATCGGCATCAATGTAGGCGTGGCAGACGCCCTTGAAATGCTTGAGCACCGGCATGACGGCCGCCCCGGTCACGGCCCGCACCAGACCTTCTCCGCCGCGCGGGATGATGACGTCAATGTATTGGTCAAGCTTGCACAGAGCCGTTACCGCCGCCCTGTCCGCGGTGGGGACAAGCTGCGCCGCCTCGGCGGGCAGACCGGCGTGCGCCAGGGCTTCGCCCAGCAGGCCGGCCAGGGCCATGTTGGAACGCAAGGCCTCGCTGCCGCCGCGCAAAATCACGGCATTGCCCGCCTTGAGGCACAAAATGGCGGCATCTATGGTGACATTGGGCCGCGCCTCGTAAATTATGGCTATCACCCCGAGCGGAACGCGCATTCGCCCGACCAGCAGACCGTTGGGGCGTTGCCACTGGCTTTCCGTCACGCCCACGGGATCGGGCAGCCGCGCCACATGGCGGCAGGCGGAGCGCATTTCTTCCAGAATGGCCGGCGTCAGGGTGAGGCGGTCCAGGCGCGGTTTGTCGAGACCGGCGGAGCGGGCGGCCTCCACATCCTCACGGTTGGCGGCGATGACATTCTCCTCCCGCCGCGCGAGAAGATCCGCCAGATGGTTGAGCGCATCCGTTTTGGCGCGCGGCGGGCTTTTGCCCAAAGCGCGGGCGGCCGCTTTTGCCTGCTCGCCGAGGCGCGTCATTTCCTGCATCATGTCAATCCTCTTGAAGGTGGAAGTTTGACAAAAGACGGTGTTGGGCGTAGTAAACGCGGTACGCGTTTTTCTTTCAGGGAGTTCTAGATACATGAACCTGCAAAAAAATCAAGTGGCGGACGCCTCCTCGCTGCTGGATGAAATCCGGACGGAAACCAGCGCCGAAAGCGCGCCGCTGCTGCGTTTTATCTTGCGCCACGCAAGTGTCATAGCCGGGCTGGTTGTATGCTTTCTGCTGCTGGTCGCGGGGACGGGGATATGGCAATGGCGCAGCAGCGCGAAAAGCGCCGAGGTCATGGACGAACTGGCGCGCATCGTCATGGCGAGCCAGGGGGAGTCCCGTGTGGCTGCCCTCACGGCTCTGGCTCTTTCAGCGCCTGAAAAGGCAAAGCTTGCCGTGTACATGGCGCTTGGTCAAAGCGCCGTGGAGAGCGGGGATTATGCGGCCGCCGCCGCGGCTTACGCCGATGCCGCCAGACAGGACGGCGAGGGCGCCCTCGGCGCGGCCGCCACGATTGCCCAGGCATGCGCCCTGCTCAGGGACGGGAAAAGCGCCGACGCGGTGAGTCTGTTGAGGGATGCCGAAAAGCGCCTGCCGGAACAGGCCCGTACGCCGCAATTGCGCCAGATGCTTGCCGAAGCGGCCGTCAGCGCCGGACAAAAGGATTTTGCCGCCGGCATTTACGAAAATCTGGCGAACGAGGCTCCCGGGCGGGAGGGCGGCTATTTTCGCGCCAGAGCCGCGGCGCTTGCGCGGGAAGAAGAGAAATTATGAGCGGCAATCCGCTTCTGGACGGCGCGAGGGGCGAGCGCCATCTTCTGCTGGGCAACGAGGCCATTGTCCGCGGCGCGCTGGAGGCGGGCGTGCATGTGATCGCCTGTTATCCG
>JAISXC010000015.1 GCA_031270875.1 Desulfovibrio sp. | reverse complement strand
TAAATGGTGGTGGGGATGCTGACAAGGGGCGCGGTTATGCCGGAATGAAGCAGCACGTCAACGGTGTTGCCGCGGGTGATGATGACGTGGACCTCCTCATTCTCCATGCGCCGGGCTATGGGCAGCGCCGCGTCAAGCGTCGCGTTGCATACCTCCACGATCTCTCTCAGGCCAAGTTCCGCCGCCGCGGCGAGCATGCCGTCGTAGACCTTGAGATCAGGGGCGATTACGCCGATGCGTTCCATAGCCCGCTCCTCCTCTTTTTTCCGTCTCTTTTTTTCCGTTCCCTCAAAACAGGACGCTGTTTTTGCCCCGCCCGCGATCTCCCGGCCTTGCTTTCAAGCGGCCGCGCTCCGCCGCCGGCGCGGAGAGACCTGTTCGCCGGGCATGGCCGCTCCCAGGGCGATGCCTCCCAGAATGAGGCAGGCTGAGATGATCAGTCGCGCGTCCACGGTTTCGCCCAGCATGACGGCCGAGCCAAGTATGCCGACAACAGGGGCGGCGAGCACTCCCAGTGACGTGGTGACCGCCGGAAGGCTGGCATTTATCACGGTCATGGCCCAGTAGGCAAGCGCGGTCGCCGGAATGCCGCAGTAAGCGAGAAGCAGGGCGATCCGCGGGGAGACGCTGAAAGAGGGCGGGCCTTCAAAAATCAAAGCCAGGGCGGAAAGCAGCGCCGAGGACAGAAGCGACTGCCAGAGCAGCAGCTGGAAGGGCGTGGAAAGCCAGACATGCGCCCGGATGCGGAGAATGGCGACGGCCCACGAA
This sequence comes from Desulfovibrio sp., assembly GCA_031270875.1. The sequence goes on along the minus strand of JAISXC010000015.1, from coordinate 6,735 downwards.
AAGGCGCTCAGGAGCAGCAGGCCGTGTCCGAGCAGGACAGTGTCGCTCCCGGCGTCAACGGAGAAAGGATTGCACAGGACAAAAACCCCGGCCAGCCCGGCCGCGACGCCCAGCAGGCGTCGCGGGGACAATGCCTCACCCAGAAAGAGCCAGGCGCCCGGGGCGACCCACAGGGGCGTGGTGTAGCCGAGAACGGCCGAACGCCCCGCCGGCACGAACTGCAGGCCGGCGGCCATGAACGCCGGGCCGCAGGTCATGTTGAGGACGCCGATCACCAGAATGATGGAAATATCCCGCTTTTTGGGGATGACAAAGCTGCCGGTGACGCACTGGACGACCAGGACGGCGGCGGCGGCAATGATGCAACGCAGGGCCGCCGACCAGAGCGGCGGGATTGTCTGGACCAGCAGCTTGACCACCGGCCAGTTGAGCCCCCAGAACACCACGACCAGCGTAAAAAGCAGGATTGCCCTGCGTCGGGATATTTGCATACGCGGGGGCATACCTTAAAGGGAAGCCCTGATTTTGTCAACGCGCCGGCGGCCTCCCTCGCCGCTCCGGCGGCGGACCCGGAGCCGGATCTGGACGGCCGGCCTGTGGACAAGGCCGCCGCCTGGCAGGAGAGCTGGCGCGCCGGGAGTTGGGGGTGCTGGCAACGCTGGACAAAAAATAAAAAGATTGTACGATTGCACAGTTCCGTTGCCGCTGTAACAACTGTAACAACCGGCAGGACTCCTGAGGTACACGCGGAGAGGTAGCGAAGCGGCCGTAACGCGCCCGACTCGAAATCGGGTTGTCCCAGAGATGGGGCACGTGGGTTCGAATCCCACCCTCTCCGCCAAATTGAACAATATCAATATGTTTTGCAAAAATGGAGCACGCCGTGGTGTGCTCCATTTTTGTTTTCTTGATTTTTTGTTCCAATTTTGCTCCACTCAGTTTGAAGGAGCGGCGTGAAACCGGAGGGAGAAAAATGGCGAGCATCAGGAAACGCGGCGACCTGCAATGGGAGGCGAGGATACGCCGGAAAGGGTATCCGGTGACGTGCAAGACTTTCAATACGAAGGCCGATGCGGAGAAATGGTCGTGGGATGTGGAAGGCGAGATGGACAGGGGTATATTTGTTTCGCGAGTCGAGGCGGAGAATACCACGCTCAAGGAAGCTCTTGAGCGTTTTGTTGACGAATACGTTCCGCATTATAAGCACCCCGAGGTTCCGCGGTACACTGCCGGGGGCTTGATGAGGCGAAAAATTTCATCCAAATTTTTGGCGGCAATCCGGACCAAGGATATTGCGGAGTACATACAGGAACGGGAAAACGAAGGCATGAGCGGCAATACCATCCGGCTAGGATATGTTAACACTATTTTAATGCCTCAACAATAAGAGCAAACACAATAAAGGCGAGAAATATGACATCGCGTTTACCATAGCGGGTAAATACTCGCCTGAAACCTTTGAGTCGCCTGAAAAGCCGTTCTACCTCGTTGCGTTTTTATAAAGTTCTTTATCATAATCCCAAGGCTTCAAACGATTGGGGTTGGGCGGCACTACCGGGGTATAGCCCAAGTCACGACAAAGTTTTTGTGTCGCGTTGCCCTCGCAGGCCCTGTCCATAATAATATCGCACGCCTCAGTGGTTGGGCCGAGGGCGGACAAAAGTTCCCGACCTTGCGGGGCATCACCGGCGTTGCCGGGAGTGAGGCTGAATTTCAACGCGCATTCAGCTAGTGTTAACAGGACCTAATGATGATAGGGAATATTGCGCAATATGCACTCGGCTCTGTAAATCTGCTCCAGCAGAAAAACACGGGCCAGTTCGTGGGGCAGCGTCATGCCGGAGAGACGCAAAAGACGGTGGGCGCGGGCACGTACCGCATCGTCAAGGCCATAGGCTCCGCCGATGACAAAACACAGATTTCCCGGGCTTTCCCGATCGGCTTTTTGCAGAACGCCGGCCAGTCCGGCGGAGGAAATGCCCTCTCCCCTCTCATCCAGAACAAGGGGAATGTCCTTGGGAGACAGGCTTTCCAGAATTTTCCGGCCTTCCAGTCTGTTGCGTGTCTGTGGCGGCCCGTCCGCCTCCCGCACCTGTATGCTTTCCAGATGCCGCCAGCGCTCTAGGCGCGACTCATAGTGGGCGGCGGCGTCTTTCCAGAATGATTTTTTCAGTCTGCCCACGCTGATCAGTCGCAGGGGTATGCCTGTCATGGCCCGTCTCCATCATGCAATCGCCGATGCCGCGCAATGCCTGCGACGCGGCGGTGTTCTCATTTTTCCCACGGAAACGTTTTACGCTCTGGGCTGTCTTGCCTCCAACGCCGCCGCCGTGGACCGCATCTACCGGCTCAAAAGTCGGAGCCCGGCGCAGCCGCTGCCGCTTTTGGCCGCGGACAGAAGTCAGGCGGCGCTTGCGGCGCGCCTGGAAAGCGCCCCGCAAGCTCTCCTTGAGCGGTTCTGGCCCGGTCCCCTGAGCGTTTTGCTGCCGGCCCGTCCTTCCCTTCCGCAGCCTCTGGTCAACAACAAGGGCAGAACGGCCGTGCGGATAAGCCCGCACAGACAAGCCGCGGAACTGGCGCGTCTGGCCGGCGGCCCCTTGACGGCCAGCAGCGCCAATCTGCACGGCCGCCGGCCCGTATGCCGATTTCAGGACATTGATGAGGAACTCATCCGGGAGCTTGACAAATATGGCGCGGAAGCAGGCCTTTTTGAAGGCGATACCCAGCCTGACGGCGGTCTGCCTTCCACTCTGGTGGAACCGCTCGCCCTGACGGAGCGGGGCAAAACCTGCCTGCGCCTTGTCCGCGCGGGCGCGGTGAGCGCCGAGGATCTGGAGGACGCGGGCTTCCGCGTGCATTTCGCGTGAATCCTTTTTTCACGACAAGCCTCTTTTTCGCCCTCTCAGCCTTTTTTTCCTTGCATTCTTTCGGGTAGTTGGCTATAGAACCAGCTTCCATTACGCACATCCCGGCCGGATCCGGGGTCCGGCGCAAAGCCGGCGAGATCCAGCCAAGGCCGGGATGGAGGCAACAACCCCGGGAGGACCTGAAAAAATGGCTTATGTCACCATGAAACAGATGCTGGAAACCGGCGTGCACTTCGGACACCAGACCCGGCGCTGGAATCCCAAAATGCGCCCCTATATTTTCGGCGCGCGCAACGGTATCCACATTATTGATTTGCAGCAAACCGTCAAGCTTTTTCGCGTGGCCTACGACGCCATATCCCAAACCGTCGCCAGAGGCGGAAAGGTGCTTTTTATCGGCACCAAGCGGCAGGCGCAGGAGGCCGTGGCCGCGGAGGCGGAACGCGCCGGCCAGTATCATGTGACCAACCGCTGGATGGGCGGCACTCTGACCAACTTCGTGACCATCCAGAAGAGCGTGGAGCGGCTGAAAAAACTTGAATCCATGTTTGCCGACGGCTCCATCAACCGTTACCAGAAAAAGGAAATCCTGCTTCTGGAGCGCGAAATGCACAAACTTGAGGAGGCACTCGGCGGCATCAAAAACATGGATCACCTGCCGCAGATGGCCTTTATCATTGATCCCTGCCGCGAAGACATTGCCGTGAAGGAATGCCGCAAGCTCGGCGTACCCATTGTGGCGATCACCGACACCAACTGCGACCCGGACGTGATTGACTATATCATCCCCGGCAATGATGACGCCATTCGCGCCATAAAACTGTTCGTCACCGCCTTTGCGGAAGCCTGCGTTGACGGCTCTGCCATGTCCAAGGATTCCTCCGGCGAGGAAGAGGCCATGGCCAAGGCTGCCGAGGCAGTTCAGGAGTCGGCAGTCCAGGAGTCGGCAGTTCAGGAGTCGGCGACTACTGGCGAATAATCACTACTGTAGCAAAAATGGAAACCATATTCCAATACGGCGTTATCCGCAGAGGAGCCGCATAATGACAATCACCGCCCAGACAGTAAAAGAATTGCGCGAAAAAACCGGCGCCGGCATGATGGACTGCAAGAAAGCTCTTGTGGAAGTGGGGGGCGACATGGAAAAGGCCGTTGACTGGCTCCGCCAGAAAGGCATGGCCAAAGCCGCCAAAAAATCCGGCCGCGTCACTTCGGAAGGTCTTGTGGCCCTGGCCGCCAGCGATGACGGCAAACATGCCGCTCTGGCCGCCCTTCTGTGCGAAACGGACTTTGTCGCCCGCGGCGACCAGTTTCAGATCCTGGCCGCCAGCGTCGCGCAAACGGTGCTGGACAAAAACCCGGCCGACCACGCCGCCCTGGAAACCCTTGTGGGCGACCAACTGACCCGGCTTATCGCCACCGTGGGCGAGAACGTGCGGCTTGGCAAATTTGCCCGATGTTCCCTCAAAGGAGACAATGAGCTCGTGGGCAGGTATGTCCACTCCAACCGAAAAATCGGGGTGCTTGTGCATCTGGTTCTGGGCAAGGCCGCCAATGCGGGCAGGACTGAAGTTCAGGATCTGGCGAAAAATCTGGCCATGCAGGTGGCCGCCGCCAATCCCATGTCCCTGGACGCCGCCGGTCTTGACCGGGCCGCCGTGGCGCGCGAGCGCGAAATTTACCGCCAGAAAGCTCTTGAGGACGGCAAGCCCGAAGCCATTGTGGACAAGATTGCCGACGGAGCCGTGAAAAAATTCCAGAAGGAGGTCTGCCTTCTGGAGCAGCCTTACATCCGCGATGACAAGAAAAGCGTGGGCGATATTGTGCGCGAGGCGGCCAAGGCCGTGAACGACACCATCACCGTGACGGAATTCGCGCGCGTTCAGCTCGGTGCCGAATAGAGTTGTTCAGGCTTGAAACGCCCGGCAGGGGTTCGCTTGCAAATTTTTGCGCTTGAGAATGGAGCGCAAAACAGTAGGTTCTTCGGCGATCTGGTTGATCTCCTTGTACCAATCGTCCAGTTCCCGCTTTACGAGCGCATATGCAGACGAGAGAGGGCTTTGGCCGGAACAGTTTCTTTCAGACGAGCGAAAAGTTCTCTGGATGCGTCCGCAGCGTCGGCGCACACTAATGGCAAGGCGTTCCCGCCCTTCGTGCGAGAAAATCCTGGCATATGACCTCTTGCCGTTTCTGCGCCGTGCCGACGCGTGGTGGAAAGGCAACCCGAAACGCCCCGTACGCCTGCGGACGACGATCAACGGAAAACGGCCGGGGCGCAAGATCAGAAAGCGCAACCACCGGCAAAACCTCCCGAAAACACAACGGAGAAAAAAATGACCACGCATACCGCCACCCCTTGCGTCCCCGGTAAGAATCCCGACCAAGAGGGCTTTTTCGGCCCGCATGGCGGATGCTTTGTGCCGGAATCCCTGAAGCCCGTTCTGGGAGAAGTTGCCAAAGCCTACGAAAAATACCGCGAAGATCCGGACTTCCGGAAAGAACTTGCTTATTATCTTACCAACTATTCCGGCCGCCGTACTCCGCTCTTCTTTGCCGAAAACCTTACCAGAAGCCTGGGCGGGGCGAAAATCTATCTCAAACGTGAAGATCTGAACCACTTGGGCGCCCACAAGATGAACAACTGTCTCGGCCAGATTCTCTTAGCCAAACGTATGGGCAAGACGGAAGTCATCGCGGAAACCGGCGCTGGCCAGCACGGTGTGGCCACAGCGGCTGTGGCCGCCCTGATGGGCATGTCCTGCAAGGTTTTCATGGGGGAAATTGATGTGAAACGCCAACAGCCCAACGTGTTGCGCATGCACATGATGGGTTCGGAGGTCATCTCCGTCACCAGCGGTAACGCCGGACTGAAAGAGGCCGTGGACGAGGCCATCATGTATCTGATAAAGAACCCCGGCACCTTCTATCTTATTGGTTCCGCCGTGGGGCCTCACCCCTACCCTCTCATGGTGCGCGATTTCCAATCAGTCATTGGCAGGGAAGTCAAAACTCAATGTCTTGAAGCGGAAGGCAAGCCGCCCGACATGATCATTGCCGCAGTGGGTGGCGGTTCCAACGCCATCGGCATTTTCCACTCCTTCATCGAAGATCCCCAGGTCCGTCTGGTCGGTGCGGAACCCGGCGGGCGCGGTCCCAAACTGGGGGACAACGCCGCGACCCTGTGCTACGGCAGCCACGGCGTTGTGCACGGCTACCATTCCTATGTGCTGCGGGACGAAAAGGGCGAAGTGGCACCTGTCCATTCCATTTCCGCCGGTTTGGATTACCCCGGCGTCGGGCCTGAACACGCGGTGCTGCAAGATACCGGGCGTGCGTCCTACGTGCCGGTGACCGACCAGGAAGCCTTGGATGCCTTTTTCGCCTTAAGCCGTCAGGAAGGCATCATCCCCGCTCTTGAATCCTCCCATGCCCTTGCCCATGCCATGAAGGTCGCCCCCGTCATGTCCAAAGATGCTGTTATCGTGGTCAACCTGTCCGGACGCGGCGATAAGGATATACCCCAGATTATGGAAATGACGGGGAAAAAATCTTAACTTGCTGATTTTTAAAAAAATAACTCCACCAATCACCATTCAGCGTCGGGGCAGCCCCCCAAGGAAGGCTTGCCCCCGGAATGATGGCAAACCCGCCTTGGGCGGGGTTTATGGTGAATGCGTCACTTCGCCGTGTTGGACGCGTAACTGGTCATAATGTTCCTGTAGCTCGGAATATACGCGCCCAAAAGATTAGCCAGACCCACGGCGTCATTGCGCCAATCCCGATGCAGTTCGCAGGCCATGGCGAAGAAGTTCAACAGCTGAATTCCCGCCTGGCTCATGCGTATCCAGGATCCGTTCCTCGCCACCTC
>JAISXC010000291.1 GCA_031270875.1 Desulfovibrio sp. | reverse complement strand
AAGCAGGCGCGCTATGGCCTCCTCGCCGCCCTCCCGCGCCGCCAGCAGGAACTTCTCCCTTGCCCCCATCAGCATGGGGTCAATGTTGCGCCCGCCTTCCCACTGCCCCGTCTGTTGATTCCTGCGCTGTCCCACCGCCGCGCGGGCGTCGCTCTCCAAAGCGCCGAACAGGGCGTCTCTGTCCCCGTCGGACATGGCGGGGTTCGTCCGCAGAACTTCGAGTTTCCTCAGCAGGTCGGCCTGTATCGTGGCGTCGGTGTAGGCGTTCTCCTCCCTGTGCTTCCACGCTCCCGCCCAGTTCAAAGTCGGCTGCCGGAGGCCGTCGAACATGCCCAGGGCCTGGTTCATCATCTCCCGGTTGCCGCCCCAGCGCTTTTCCAGATACGCCCGCTGCCCCCGGAAAAGTTCCTCCGCCTTCTGATCAACCAGCCGGGCGTCAGCGCCCTTGTTGTTCTCCTGCACGTCCCGCTGGAAGGCCCGAATCTCGTCCTCAAGGCGCATCTTGTCCGCCAGCATGTCCGTGGCGTTTTGCTGCTTCTGGCGGTCCATGGCAAAGCCGAAGGCCGCCTTGTTGAGCTTGTCCATGCCCTTTCATCCGGAGCAGGGATCCGCTACGCGAACTCGACAAACTTGAAAACAACTTCTTCGTCCACTATCTGCGCAGCCAGGTTCTGGAAGTCCTGCACCACGCCCTGCGCTGGTGCGAAAACACCTCGCGTGTTTTTCCCTCCCTCTCATATCAGGACGGACTGACGGCATCGCGCCGGAGGGGGTGCTGTTCCCGCACATCAGCCTGGAACTTCTACCGTTCAAGAGTATCGGGACATCCTGGAGGAAGGGTGACTTCATGAGGGCGGGCAGAATTCGTGTGCACGGCGAGCGGAAGACCAGAAGCGTCCGCAATGACCATGAGCTTCGTACCTTTGCCCCGCTTGGTCTTTCCCACTTTTGCGCCCCTTTTTTTGCCACTGCGAATATGCCGTCAATGAAGCATCCGGAAAGGTTTATGGCTCCGCGCTCTTCAAGGTCCCGGGCGAGTGCCTCAAGTATCTTGCGGAATAAACCCGATTTTATCCACTTGCTGAACCGGCGGTAACAGGTTGCTGACGATGGAAATCTTTCCGGCAAGTCAGCCCAGGCAGCGCCGGTACGTAACACCCATAAGACCCCGTCCAATACAGAGCGGTCATCATGGACGGGAGGCCTCCCCGGATGGAAGGAGGCTCACTTGAGAGGAGAGGGGTTCCAAGACCGACCATTGCTCATCTGTTAATCGTTCATATTTGCTCATGAAACTTGATTACATGATTTTCATGACTTTTTCTGGATTTATGAAATAACTTCTAATGCCATCAAAAATTTTTATGAAAAATTTTTTCCCCTTGACAATCGTTCGGGCAAGACAGGACCGAGACCCGGGGATGCAATGAAAAAAAAAGAATATCCGTGAGGAAAACAGAGAAAAATTGACCTACCTTTGTTAAAAAAATTTTTTAGAAATGTGAATTTCTTCAAAACACAGAAGATTTTCAACATTGTATAATGAGGACTAATATTTAATATTATAAAAAATAATTATTTATATTAGTATGTTATTTATGTCCTCCTTTGGGGGAAACAAAAATCGCTCCTCTGCATATATGCCTCTCCAGCTTCAGTTGCCCAAAATTCCCTGCTTGGGTAAAAAGTCTTTCATGCAAGAAAAATGGGCTGAGATTTCAGAAAATCTGAAAAAAGTGCTTGATCCCGGCACGTTTAAAGTCTGGATTGCACCTCTGCGCGCTGCCGCGCAGGAGAAGGGGATCTGTCTTTTTGCCCGGAATTCCTTTGTGGCGGACTGGCTGAAAACCCGCATGACGACCCGCCTGCGCGAAGCCGCGGCCCCGGTTTTCGGCCTTGATCCTCAGGATGTGGAAATACGCATTGAGATCGCGCCGGAGCAGACCCCGGCCACCCCGAACGCCGCATTCACGCGCCAGCTCTGTTTGCCTCTGCCCCGGCGTGATTTGGGCAGGCAGAATCTGGCATGGCGTCACTCCTTTGAGGATTTTGAAGTGGGTCGCAGCAACAACGTGGCCGTGGCCGCCGCCAGGGATGTCTGTGACAAGGGCGGCACTGTGGACACGCTGTTTGTGAACTCCGCCTCCGGCCTTGGCAAAACCCATCTGACGCACGCTGTAGGCAAGGCCATCAGCCAGTCTCCACAGGAAATTCGCATAGCCTATATGACGGCGGAAGACTTTACCCGACATTTTGTTGCGGCCCTGAGGCGACGGGATGTTGAAGAGTTTCGCGAGCGCCTTGCCGGTCTGGACGTGCTGCTGCTTGAGGATGTGCATTTTCTGCAGGGCAAGGAAAAAATCCAGGAAATAGCCCTGACGACTCTCAAAACCCTGAGGAACCAGGGCGGCAGAGTTATCCTCACCTCGTCCTTTTCCCCGCGCGAGCTACAAGAGGTGGACAGCAGTCTTGTCTCGCATTTTTGTTCAGGAATTCTCACCCGGATGGAGCGCCCTTCCAGAGACATGCGCCGCCGTATCCTCATGCGCAAGGCGAAACAGTTTCAGGTCATCCTGCCAGATGACGTCTGTGATCTTCTGGCCTCGCGTCTGCACGGGGATATACGCCAGTTGGAGTCATGCCTCAACAACCTGGTTTTCAAAGCCCGCCTGCTCAACTGCGGCATCAATCCGCAACTGGCAATGGATGTGTTGGCGCAATATGCCGGCACGGAGTGCGGCGCGGACATGCAGACCATTATCCGGCTTGTCTGTGAGAGTTTCGGCCTGACGGAACGACAGCTCAACTCGCGCTCACGACGCCATGACTGCGTTGCGGGGCGCAATACGGTGTATTATCTGGCGCGCAGACACACCGAACTTTCTTTGGAAGAAATAGGCTCGGTTTTCAACCGCCGTCACTCCACCGTCATCAAGGGCATCACCTCCGTGGAGCGGGAAATCTCCAGAGAATCCGACGAGGGACGCCAGCTTGCCCGCACGGTGCGCCTCATTGAGCGGAATGCCGGTCTTTCCACCACCATTTAGCCCGCTCGCACAAAAGCTCAATATCCCCACCTGCGGCCAGGTTCAGCATCCGGCGATACTGGCGCACGGCCGCCAGACTGTGGGGGTTGGCGTTGAAAATGCCGGCAAACAGGCCGGCATCCTCGGTAAGCATTTTTTTTGCCGCGTCCAGACGGCGGCGGAAAGAAGGCGTAATAAAAGGCAGTATCTCCTCTTTGTCCGCCAGCAGGGCAAAATAGGCCAGAGTGCTGATAAAGTTCACTCCCTGTATGCGCGCCATGGCCTGATCATGCTCCTGCGCCGTTGTTTCAAATACCCGGCAGCCAATGGAGAGAAAAAATTCCCGCACCAGGGCCAGATGCCCGGCTTTTGCTCCACGGCCGGGGATCAATGCCACGGATTTGTCGTCGTTCACGGCGGACGTGGGGCCGAAAAGGGGATGCGTGCCCACCACAGGCCCCCGCCAGTGTTTTTCCATTTGCAGCAGGGGGGCTTCCTTGACGGAAGTGATGTCGCAGAGCACGGTCTGCGGGGGCAAATGCGGGCAGACCGCGCGTAACGTATCCTCGAAAACGGCGGCCGGCACACAGAGGATGGCAAGAGCGGCATGGGCGCAGGCCGGGGCGAGAGTCTCCGGGGCAAGGGGAATGTCCGCGCCGGTCACGGCAATTCCCCTCTCGGCGGCTCTGGCGCAGAACATGCTTCCCATGCGGCCGCGCGCGCCCACGAGCACGATTTTGCCCGTCATGCGAGTTGTCTCCAGATATCCCAAAACTGCGGGAAGGACTTTGCGACCACCGCCGGATCGTCCAGACGCGCCGCCATGTCAAGCGCGCCGCCGGAGCAGCCCAAGCCCAGCAAGGCCAGCGACATGGCGACGCGGTGATCGTTGTGGGTCGAAAAGAGGCGGTCTTCCGCAAGACGCGGCCGGTCGGGATACACTCCTTGTACGACAAGGCCATCCGGTTTTTCCTCAACCACAATGCCCGCCTTGCGCAACTCGGCGGCCGGGGCCGCGATGCGGTCCGATTCCTTGACGCGCAGATGCGCCGCGTTGTACAGACGGCTCGTCCCTTGGGCAAAGGCGGCCAGCACGGCCACGTTGGGGACCAGATCAGGACAGGACCCCATGTCCGCGTCCACCGCGCGCAGCCTTGACGGAAAAACCGTCACCGCCCCCGGCCCGATTTCCACGCGTGCGCCCATGGATTTGATGATGTCCAGAAAAATTCTGTCCCCCTGCGGAGAGTCTTCTCGCAGCCCCTCCACGCGCACGGGCCCGCGCCCCAGCAAACCCGCCGCCAACAGACAGGACGCGCCCGACCAATCCCCTTCCACGCGGTAATCGCCGGCGCGGTACCGTGAAGGCCGCACGGTCACGCGCAGACAGCCCGGCCTTACTGCGGCAACGGCGCGGCAGCTTCGCGCATTGATTCCCCGCCAGGGCGATCGTGGACCGGCACGCGTTTCCACGCGGACGTCAATGCCGAAATCCTCCAGGCATTGGAGGGTCAGGCCCACATAGGGCCAGGAAACGGCCTTGTCCCCGGCCACTTCCAGAGTCAGAGGAGTTGTCGCCAGAGGCCCGGCCAGCAAAAGGCCGGAGAAATACTGGCTTGACACGTCCATGCCTATCCGCAGTCCGCCCCCGCAGCGCGCCGGATCAAGGCCGCGGGCGCATACAAGCAGGGGCGGGCAATCCGGCTTCCGCCCAAAACGGATCTCCGCTCCGAGGCGGACCAGGGCATGG
>JAISXC010000246.1 GCA_031270875.1 Desulfovibrio sp. | reverse complement strand
GCGCAGGCGAGAAAGATGCCCTCGCCCAGAAATTCGGCGATAATGTCCTTGTTTTCGGCACCGATGGCCTTTTTCAGACCGATTTCCATGCGCCGCTCCATGACCACGGTCATCATGGTGGTGCCCACGCAGATCATGGTCAGGAACATGACCACGAAGGTCACAAGATACACGAGCACCTGAAGCTTCGCGAGCACCGTGGTTTCCGAGTCCGCGATGCGCTTGACGGGGCGGGCGGTGACGCCCGGAACCCCGGCCCGGATGCGTTCGGCCAGCGAGGTGAGATCCTCGCCCGTCGCCGCGACGGAAACCTCCACGACACTGGCCGTGCCAGAGTCGCCCATAAGCGTTTCCAGCCCGCCCATGGGCATGAGGATGAAGCCGTCCTCGGCGCCGCCGGAGCGCAGGACGCCGCTGATCGTCAGATCCTTCCTGAATTTTCGTCCCTTCTTGGGGACGATTTCGAGAGTAATGGAAGCGCCCGCATAAAGCCGCGTCTGTTCGGCGATATCCGTGCCGATGAGGATTTCGGAATCATTCGCGGGCCATGCGCCCTGCACCCGCCAGTAAGGGCTTGTCTTCCGCGCGGCGGCGAAGTCCGTGCCCGCCACGGTGAGGCCGTGCATGTTGTGATAAATGGTCTCGTAGCGGAAGGGAGTTGTTCCGATCACCTTGTCCTGCGGCAGAATTGACGCGGCCCTTTCGGCGTCCGCGAGCGCGAGGGAGGATTTTTCGCCGGAAGGGACAAAAATCAGATTGGCCCCATAAGATCGGAATTCGCGCCCCATCTGGCGGGGGATGTCGTAATACACGGCCCCCATGCCCAGAAACACCGTGCCCCCGATGGCGACGGCGAGAAGCGCCACCAGCATTCTGGAACGGCGGCGGATCAACGAGCTGAAAACAATGCGTAAAAACATGCGGTAGCGATGCATAATCGTTCCTTATCTGCCGTGCAGCACTTCCGCCGGCCGAAGGTGGAGAAGCATCCGTATGGCCGGAAGGCTTCCTCCGACGGTAACCAGAAGAGCCAGAAGGACGACAACCGGGATGACCAGGCCTTTGGTGGCCACGGCCGAGCCGAAAACCGTCTGCCCGATGACGGATGCGAGCCAGAGCCCCGCAAAGTAGCCCGTCGCGACGCCGATGGCGGTGGCGATGAGCATTTCCGCGAGAATCAGCAGGGAAATCTGCCCGTCCGTGGCGCCGAGCGCTTTCAGAAGGCCGATCTCGGTGCTCCGTTCCATGACGTTGGCCGTGACCAGATTGGAAATGGCGAGCGCGGAGCAGGCGAGGCTCAGAGCCGTCAGGAGCAGCATGAGCAACTGGGTTTTCTGCAAAACGGCCCCTTCGGATTCCGCCACCTGAAGCACCGGCTTCGCGCGCGAAGCCGTGAGCACTTCCTCAATCTGATAGGCTATGGCGCTGACGTAGGCCGTGCAGTACCAGACTTCCCAGTCATGGCGGGAAAGCGTGTGCGGATTCTGCGCCGCCCGGCGCGCCAGATCGTTTTCAGGCGTTGTCAGGGCGCTGACTTCCACGCGGCGCACCTTCCCCTCAAGGCCGGCCAGTTTTTGCACAGTGGAGAGCGGCGCGAGAAGTCCCTCATCCTCCTTGTCGCCGGAATGAAACACGGCCCGCACGGTCAGCCGCTCCTGCCGCTCAGGGCCGGATCCGTTCCGGAAACGGACGAGAAGCGCGTCGCCCTCCCTGATTTTGTTTTTCGCGGCCAATGTCGCGCCGACCATGACGCCGGCCGCATCATCGTCCTTCAGCCACGAGCCGCGTATGTCCCACCAGGATTTCAGGTTGATGATGCCCGTGTCCACGGTTTCGCCCGTGGGTATTTCAAGATGTTTGGAAAACCAGGTTCCCACAAGGCGCACCGGCGCGGAAGAGCCGTCCAGAGTGACCATGACGTCGAGATAGGGGCTGAAATCCACGATATTGAAGGCCCAGAAAATGGTCTTCATGTTGGGCAGTTCGTCCTCGGCCAGATATTTGTCCGCGACGCCGGCCCCCTCCTCAACGCCGTAGAGATCGCCCAGAAAGGATGCCCCGCGCGGGGAAACCATAATGTTCGCCCCGTATGCCCTGAGCTCTTGGTTCACCTTGTCGCCAACGTCAAACATGACGTTGAGCATGGCGGTCGCGAGAGATATGCCCAAGGCCATGGTGCAGGCCATCATGAGAAGTTTGCGCTTCTGGCGCGTGACCGCGCCGCGGATTATTCTGAGAAACATGACGTCCTCCTTCGCTTCTACAGGAACCGGGGCGCTTCGGATTCCAGAACGGCGGCGTCAATGACGATATTGCCGTCCCTGACCACAAATTTGATCGGCACCGGGTTGCAGCCGCCCGCGAACCCGATGGTGGCCTTGTTCATGACCACGTCGCAGAGGATGCACACCACCTGCCCCTTGCGCTCGAAATAACCGGAAGGGCCGCACACGTCGCAGGCGTCAAGCCCAACCCCGTAAGCGGTTTCACTTTTTTTGATCACGATGTAGCGGACATCCACGCCCTTCCGCGACGTGTACACGAAACGGTGCAGCCTGCCGTCGCCGACAAGGGCGAGGGGAATGTGAATCATGCCGTTCGCCGCCGTCATGGGCACCGGCGGGACAAGCTCGACTTTCTCGACGTTGAGGCGCATTCCCACCGTCAGGACAAGAAACCCGGAACAGAGCGCGGAGAGCGCCGCCCCGCTCCACCTCATGCGACTGCGCATCCGGCTGCGCGCCTTGCGCCTCGCGGCCGGATTTTCCCCTTCCGCTTTCGCCTTCACGCTCCGCCACAGGAGAATCACGGCCATGAGGCAGGAAATCCCGGTGATCACGCAGAGGAAGGCGGCCGAGTTGTTCAGGAGAAAGATGACGATGTTGAGCGCGATGTCGGTGCGCGGCACAAGACCTCTGCCGAGAAGGGTCTGGGCGACTGTGACCGCCTGGCTCAGGCTGAAGGCAGCAAGCGCGGCGAAAAGAAGCGGCGTCAGGACCGGGGCGGGCAGGGAGGAGGCGACGCGCAGCACGGCATAGCCCGCGAGCAGGGAGAGGGCGAGGCCGGCGCAATATCCGCTGACGATGAAAACAAACTCGCTGCTGACCACATTCACGACGCCGACGGCAAAATGCGAAGGATAGATGAAAATATCCGGCAGATAAAACGCGCCCCAGGCGGCGGCAAAAATGAAAGACGCCAACTGGAAAAGAGGGGATGCGGCTTTTTCCGGAGGCAGGTCGCGGGTTGCAAGAATAAGGAAGAGAAGGCAGATTTCCGAGAGGATGAGCGCAAGATGCGCGGCAAGGTTGTAATATTCGCGTACCACCCATCCGGTGGTGAATTCGAGAAGCGCCAGCACGGCAGCGATGCCGACGCCGAGGACGCCCCCCGCCCGCATCCACGGCCGGATTTCAAAGAGCTCCCTGGCGATGCCGTAGCCCAGAAAAAGACAAAAAACAAGAACGGCCATGAACAGGGCGTCTGTGACCAGTACCAGGAAGTGCAGCATGTCTCTCTCCGGCGTGCCCCGGCAGCGGGCCGGCCTTTGCGGCGCGGGAATGCTTGTCGCGGCCTTTCAAAACGGCTGTGCGGCCGGATTATATACGGCCGCACAGGATGTTATTGAAACTGAAAATCAATATCAAGAAAAAATCGCGATATCGGGACGCTGTTGCTCTCCCTGATTACCAGGCGCGCGGTATCCATTTGAAATCCCAGCTGACCTTGAGCGGTTCTTTCCAAAAGCGGCCGCTGACGCCGGTTTTTTTGTCAACGTGCAGCAGATAGCCCTGCTTTTCCGGGTTGTCGATGATGAAGGAGATCTTGTAGTCTCCGGGGCCGTCGAGTTTCACATTGTTGCCGTAATGCGGGCCGTCGCTGGCGCTCATGGGCATGAAGTTGCCCTCAATGGTCTTGTCGCTGCCTCTTTTCCTGATCAGATACTTCACCGTGAGATACGGCACGAAGTCTCCCGCGCCATAGCCGAGGTTGTTTCCTTCAACCGCCGAGATGTCGGCTTCAAGGTGCATGTCCGACCTGGAGGCGGCAAGGCCGCCAAGGCCGGCGGGTTCCATGTCAACGGGCTGGAAGTAGACGCCCGCCACTTGCAGGGGGCCAACGACTTTTTCATCGCCGAGCGGAAATTCCTCAAATCCCGCTTCGGTTCCGGGGGCGGGAGCCGCCGC
>JAISXC010000176.1 GCA_031270875.1 Desulfovibrio sp. | reverse complement strand
GTTCGGTCCGCCAAGGAGATTGTCTTGTCCGTGGTACGGCTGTAAACGACTTCCAGGCCGCCGGCTTCCAGAAGACGCCCCAGCATCTGGGCCACATCCAGGGCGACGCGGCGCTCCAGCACATTATGGCCGCCCGCGCCGGGATCCCGGCCGCCGTGTCCGGGGTCTATAAAGACCGTGCCCACAGTCAGACCCAGTTGGTCCGCCATGCCGCCAATACGGCGGGTTTTCATGTCAGGCCTGCCCATGCGCGGACGCGCCGGTTCAGGTCGCGCCTGCGCGCTCTGCCGTTCTTCCCGCGAGGGCGCGGATTTTTTTACGGCCTCGGCGCGGACGACAACGCGCCCAGGCGTCTGGCTGGTTACGATATCCACATCCCGCCTGAAATCAATATCCAGCACGGTGGCGCCATTTTTTCGGCTTGCGCGGATGCCGCGCAAGAGGCTGCCCCGTACGGAAACTCCCTCCTCCACTTCCCTTGCTGCCAGCACCTTGTCCAAAATCAGACGCATCCGCCCGCCGTCGCGGGATTTGAGCATACGGCTCGTGCAACTGGCCGGCCCGTTCAGGGCGAGGGTGATTTCCACGCTGTCCTTGCTCTTTGAATCCCAGGAAAGCATGGTCAGGCGCGTGGGCGCGTCTTTTGGGGCGCTGCCGGACGAGGGCGCGATGTTCCTTGCCGTGCTGACATCTTGCTTGACGCTGTCCGAGGCATCCTGTCCCCTGATGGGCTCATTCCGGCGCAGGGCGGGCGGGGGTCGGCCCTGTTGACCGGAAGGGGCGGCATCTTCAGCCGCTTCACGCTTTTCGGCGGCGGACACTTTGCGCGCATCCGGCGCGGTGCGGCCGCTGGCGGACGCGGCCAGGGTTTTTTCCAGAGCAATGGCCTCGGGAAGCATGTCCCCGCCCGCGTGACGCTTTTTTATGACGGAAATAATGCCGAGAGCTCCCTTCTCGTCCTTGAGCCATGCCGCGCGCAAGCGCGCGGCCCGAAAAAGGGCGTCGTCGGCAAGGCGGCTCCGCGGATGTTTTTCGGCAAGCTCCTCATACATATCCGCGGCTCGGCGCGCGTCCTGAAGGGCAAGGGAGTGGCGGGCCAGATCCTCCAGACATTCCGCCGCGCGAAAAAGGGCGGCCGGTCTGTTTGGCCAGTCGGGCGAATCCTCGTAAATGCCCTTGAATTCCGCCGCAAGCCTTTCCCAGTGCTCGCCCGGAATTGCGCGCTTGTCGTTGAGACGCAAGGCGGCGGCGGACTGCTTGGCTTGCCCGTAGCGTTTTTCCGCGCCGGGCAGCGCCGTATGGCCGGGATCATAAAAAACCACGACAAGCAGCGCCAGAGCCGCGGCAAAAATCAACGACGGCAACACCCGCAGCAGCAGCGCCGGATGCGCCCTCGTCGCTTCTGTTTTTTCCCGCTTGTTTTTTGCCACGGCTGCCCCTGGAGTGTCGGATTCTCGACGCGGCCGCGTCGCGAGCGGCCTGTGGGCAATCCATAGCATATTTCGTGCCATTGGAGGCATATTCCATGCCGCTGGAACGGGTTATGCTTTCCCGTGTGAAGCGCTTCGGCATATTCCGCACCGGGGGCGGCAACGCGCGCGCCGGTCTACTCTTCCACTTTCAAGGCCGCGAGAAAAGCCTCCTGCGGCAATTCCACATTGCCCATGCGCTTCATGCGCTTTTTCCCTTCTTTCTGTTTTTCCAGCAGTTTACGTTTACGCGTGATGTCGCCGCCGTAACATTTCGCTGTGACGTTCTTGCGAAAGGCGGAAACCGTTTCCCGCGCGATAACCTTTTGCCCGATGGCCGCCTGGATGGCCACTTCAAAAAGCTGACGCGGAATGGTACGCTTGAGCTTGAGCGCCAAAGAGCGGCCATAGGCATACGCCCTGTCCTTATGCACGATTACGGCCAGCGCGTCCACCGCCTCGCCGTTCAAAAGAATATCCAGACGGACCAGACTGGAGAGGCGGTAATCAAGCGGTTCATAATCCATGGACGCGTAGCCGCGCGTCAGGGACTTGAGCCTGTCAAAAAAGTCGTAAACAATTTCGGAAAAAGGCAGCTCATAGGTCGCCACCACGCGCTTGGACGAGAGGTAGCGCAGGTTTTTCCTCATGCCGCGCTTTTCCTCGCAGAGCTTCATCACGCTGCCCACGTATTCGCTGGGCACGTGAATGTCCATACGCACAAAAGGTTCGTAAAGAGCCCTGATTTTCACGGCGTCGGGCAGACGCGAAGGATTGTCGATACCGAGGACTTTGCCGTCCGTGGTTTCCACGCGGTAGACGACGGAAGGCGCCGTCGCGATGAGGGAGACTTCAAATTCCCGCTCCAGCCGCTCCTGAATGATTTCCATGTGCAGAAGCCCCAGAAAGCCGCAACGGAATCCAAAACCCAGAGCTTGCGAGGTTTCCGGCTCAAAACTGAAAGCCGCGTCGTTGAGTTGCAGTTTTTCCAGAGCGGCCTTGAGATTTTCGTACTCCTCGGATTCTGTGGGATAAAGGCCGCAGAAAACCATGGGCTTGACTTCCTTGAAGCCGGATACGGGTTCGGCTGCGGGACGATCCGCAAGAGTGATGGTGTCGCCCACGCGCGCGTCGTTCAGGTCCTTGATGGAACCGCACAAAAAACCCACTTCGCCCGCGGAAAGCTCCGGCACATCGGCGGCTTCCGGCGAAAAGACGCCCAGACGCAGCACTTCGTATTCCTTGCCCGTGCTCATAAGGCGGATGCGGTCATTGATCCGCAGCATGCCGTCCACCACGCGGACAAGGATGACCACGCCCTGGTAACTGTCGTACCACGAATCAAAGATGAGAGCTTTCAGCGGCGCGGCGGGGTCTCCTGTCGGGGCGGGCAGGCGCGCGACAATGGCATCAAGAACCGCGTCAACGCCGAGGCCGGTTTTGGCGGAAACCGTCAGGGCGTCAGCGCAGTCCAGGCCGATGCTCTCTTCGATTTCGGCCTTTGTGCGCCCCACATCCGCGCTCTGGAGGTCTATCTTGTTCAAAACCGGGATAATTTCGTGATTGTGATCCAAGGCCAGATAGACATTGGCCAGAGTCTGCGCCTCCACGCCCTGCGTGGCGTCCACCCCCAGCAGCGCGCCTTCGCAGGCCGCGAGGGAGCGGGAAACCTCGTAGTTGAAATCCACGTGCCCCGGCGTGTCTATCAGGTTGAGCTGATACAGTTTTCCGTTTCCGGCCCTGTAGGCGATGCGAACCGTCTGGGCTTTGATGGTAATGCCGCGCTCCCGCTCCAGGTCCATTTTGTCCAGATACTGCTCGCGGGCCTCGCGCGCGCCGACGAGCCCGGTCCGTTCCAGA
>JAISXC010000133.1 GCA_031270875.1 Desulfovibrio sp. | reverse complement strand
TCTTCCAGTTCATGCAGTTGCGTAAAAAACACCCCGGCAATCAGAAGAACAAAGAACCCGGACAATGCGTCCTTCAGCCAGTCCGCTCTGCTGGCGAGAGCGGGCTGCGCGGGCAGGCCGGCTTCCGCCAAGGCGCGGCGGCGGCGCAACTTCATAAGAAACGGCGTGCACAGCGAGAGCAGGGTCAGTAAAATCAACACCAGCGAGATGGGGCTGTCCAGAAAAACCTGCATGACCGAAGACCCCGGCACCTTGGAAAGGCTGACGCATTTGCCGAAGTTTTCCTCGATCATCGGTCCCAGAATGATGCCGAGCGCCATTGCCCCGGTATCCAGTTTGACCCTGTTGCAGAAGTAGCCGAGGATGCCGAAGAGCATGGCAATCCAGACATCCAGCATGCTGTTGCGGATGGCGTACGAACCGATGACCGAAAGCAGCACAATGCCGATGGCCACAAAGGTGAGACGCACGCTGAGCAGGCGGACCAGCAGCCTGATGAGAAGCAGGCCCACGGGAATCATGAGCAGGTTCACGGCGAACTGCGACAAAATGAAGGTATAGGCCAGATCCCCCGTGACCGTGAACACCTTGAAACCGGGCAGGATGCCTTTGGCCAGCAGGGCACCGAGAATGACGGCGGCCACCGCGCTGCCGGGAATGCCCAAGGTGAGCATGGGGATGAGCGCCCCGCCGATGACGGCGTTGTTGGCGCTTTCGCTGGAGGCCACGCCTTCGGTGATGCCCGTGCCGTAGCGATCCGGCTGTTTGTCCCAGCGTTTGCTCTCGTTGTAGGCGATGATGGAGGCTATTTCTCCGCCGGCGCCGGGCAGCATGCCGACAAATGTGCCGATGATCGAAGAGCGCAGCAACACCGTCTTGCATTTCGTCAGCAGCTCGCGCGCCACAACGCCGAAAATGCCGGGAGTGGGATTGTATTGAGCAATGAAGGGCTTGTAGCTGCCGATGAGATAGAGAACCTGGGAAATGGAAAAAAGGCCGATCATGGCCGGGATGACTTCCACGCCCTGTATCAGCGGATAACAGCCGAAGGTGAAGCGCGGCGTGGCCATGTGCGGGTCAAGACCGATGGTGGCCACCAGCATGCCCAGTCCGCCGGAAACAAGGCCCTTGAACATGTTGCCGGAAGACATGACCGCAATGGTCGAAAGGCCGAAGAGGCAGAGCCAGAAGTTTTCCGGCCCGCCGAATTTGAGCGCCACGCGCGCCAGGGGCGCCGCGAGAAAAAGCAGGAACAAGGTGCCCACAATGCCGCCGAAGGATGAGGACAGAAGGGAAGTCATCAGGGCTTTGTCCGCCCTTCCCGCCTGACACATGGGCCAGCCGTCAAAGGTGGTGGCGACGGAGGAAGGCGTCCCCGGCGTGCAGATGAGGCAGGCGGAATTGGACCCGCCGTAAATGGCCCCGACATAGATGGCCCCCAGCATCACAAGGCCGCTGGTCGCGTCCATGGCAAAGGTGACGGGCACCATGAGGGCCACGCCCATGGTCGCAGTAAGCCCCGGCAGCGCCCCTATAATGATGCCTCCGGCAAGTCCGCCGAGCATCAGGAGGATGTTGACCGGATCGCAGAGGTTGGCCAAAGCGGGCAGGATGAATTCGTTCATGGCGGTTTCCGTCAGGCGTATGATGATTGCAATGCGGGTCCGGTTGTCCGGCGGGCGCGGCCCGCCGGACAACCGGACCATCGTGGGGCTGCCGGCCGATGTTTATTTTTTTACGAAAGCCTCCTTGACGGTTGTTTCCAGAGACTGCATGTGCTTGAGCAGAGCCGCGCCGTCCAGATATTCGGCGGGCTGGCCGGCGGTCTTCATGTCTTTCAGGTAATCGGGATCCATGCAGATTTTCTTGAAGGTTGAGCGCAGAAAGGCCAGATCCGCCGGCGGAATCCCCTTGGGGGCCACAAAGGCGCGGCGTATGTCGGAAAGAATGTTATAACCCTGCTCTTTCAGAGTGGGCACCTTCGGCAGAAAATCGTTGCGCTTTTCGGCGGCGAGGGCCAGGACGTTCATTTCCTCCAAACTGCGCATGACGTCGTTCAGGTTGCCGAACATGGCGTCAATTTCCCCGCCGAGCAGGGCCGCGTTCTGGTCGGCGGCGCCCTTGTAAAACACTTCCGTGACCGGAAAACCGAGTTTTTTCCTGGCGTCGAGGTACATCAGATGATGCCCGCTGTTGGGGCCGACAAGACCGACCTTGAGCTTGCCGGGGTTGGCTTTGGCATAATCAAAAAGCTCCTTCGCGCTTTTTATTTTGCTGTCCTTGCGCACCACGATGCATTGGGGATCGTTGACCACCTGGCAGATGTAGTCAAAGTCGTCCACCTTGAACTGGGCTTTCTGGGTAAGGGCCTGGATGACGAGATGAGGAATGTTGATCCCCCCGATGGTGTAGCCGTCCTTCTTGGCCATGGCGATTTCGCCGAAGCCGATGGCGCCGCCGGCCCCCGGCTTGTACACAAAAACCCATTTCTGCTGGGGCACGTACTTGTTCCAGTATTTTTCCATGATGCGGGCCTGCACGTCGCTGGAGCCGCCGGCCGTGAAAGCGATGATCATGGTGACGGGTTTGTCGGGGTAAACGGCCTGCGCCGGCATAACCGCGATCAGCGTCAGAACTGCGGCCAGGGCGAGTGTTGTGAGTAAACGCTGTTTCATAAAGCCTCCTTTACATGACTTGAAATGGCAGACGGATATGCGCTGTTTCAGCATATCGGCGGCGAACGCTCTTTGTGGTGAAGCGCGCGGGGGGATGGCCTGGAGACGACAAACCCGCACCGCACCGCGCAACCACCTGCTGGTCACGCGGCACAGTGCGGTGTGGAGGATCTGAGGACGTCGCCTATGCGCTTTCATAGAGTTTCGTCATGATGAATTCTCTGTGTCCGAGCGCTTCGGCCGACGTGTTTCGACCATTGCACGTCCGGAACATCATGTCAAGCAGTTTGTCTCCAGCCTGATCCAAATTTATTTCACGGCGCAGAATGCCGGAAACGTCCACGTCGATATGCTCGCTCATGGTGCGCACCGTGCGCGGGTTCGCCGAAAGTTTTATGACCGGAAGAACGGGATTGCCGATAATGTTGCCCTGCCCGGTGGGGAAGAAATGCACCGCAAAACCGGCCGCAGCCACCAGGGTGATCATTTCCGCGGCCGCCGAGGAGGAATCCATAAACCAGAGGCCCGGGCCCGTGGGAGACTCCGCCTTGTCCAGGCAGCCTATGACCGGGGCCTTGCGGCCGATTTTCTGCACGTTGCCGAGAGCCTTTTCCTCAATGGTCGTCAGCCCGCCTTCAATATTGCCCTTGGTCGGCTGGGAGTCGCACAGGTCGTCCACCTTGTGGTCGTCCACCACCTTGGCGTAGCGGTCAAAGAAGAATTTGAATTTGGCGCTCACCTCTTCATTGACGCAACGGGCCATGACCAGATGCTCGCCGCCCGTGATTTCCGTCGTCTCGCCGAACACTGTGGTGGCGCCTGCCTCCCACAGCTTGTCAAAGGCGTTGCCCACCGTGGGGTTGGAGGCCAGGCCGGAAGTGGTGTCGGATTCGCCGCACTTGCACGAAACCCACAGTTCGTCGACCCTGCATTCCGTGCGCTGCAGTTCCGTGGCGTACTGCACGAATTCCTTGGCTTTCCGGGAGGCCCTCATGATGGTTTCCAGATCGCCGTGCTGTTCAATGCCGAACCCCGCGACGGGTTTGCCGGTTTTCGCTATGCCGTCCACAATGCGTTGCGTCCATATGGGCTCAATGCCTATGACCACCACGGCGGCCACATTGGGGTTGCTGCCCATGCCGATGAGCGTGCGGAAATGCAGATCCAGATCCTCGCCGAACTGCAGACGGCCGTAAGCGTGCGGCAGGGCCAGCGTGCCCTTGATGTTGTTGGCCACAGCCTCGCAGGCCGCGTTGGAGAGATCGTCAAGAGGCAGAATGACGACGTGATTGCGGATGCCCACCCGGCCGTTGTCGCGGCGATAGCCGTAAAATGTTTTTTGCATGATTCACCACCTCTTGGTCTTCACATTGTGCACATGGAGATGCCCGCCTTTTTTGATCGGGGCCACCACCCTGCCGATATCCGTGTTGTACTTGATCACGGTGTCGCCCACCGCGAAATCCTTCAGGGCCACCTTGTGGCCGATGGGGATGCCGTCAAGAACCGTGAAGGCAACGGTTTTGTCTTCCTGCATGATCCAGCCGGTACATTGCGTTCCGGCCTTTATGCCTTCCACCACCACGACGCCGACGCCGTCGGCTTCCTCGTGCACCACGAAATCAATGGACATGTCCTCTCCTTCGTCAGGTTCCGGTATAACTCCCGCCCCGCAACACGCCGGACCTTTCCCGCGTTACCGATTGCAGGGCATGTTCAACAAACGTCATGCAAAATGCCGGGCGGCAGGGAATCAAAGCCCCGTGCCGCGTCCGCTTTCAGGACGACAGGCCGCCAAGCAGAATGTACTTTGTTTCCAGGTAATCCTCAATGCCCTGGCGCCCTCCCTCGCGCCCCAGCCCGCTGTGTTTGATTCCGCCGAACGGCACTTCCCCGCTTGCGAGGGCGACTTCATTCACGCCCACCATGCCGTAGTCCAGAGATTCGGCAATGCGGTAGAAAGATCCCAGGTCACGGGTATATACATAGGAGGCCAGACCGTATTCCGTGTCGTTGGCGAGCGCCAGCGCCTCCTCCTCGGTTCTGAAACGCATGACCGGGGCTATGGGGCCGAAAATTTCCTCCCGGAACACGCGCATTTCGGGGGTGACTTCAGTGAGCACCGTGGGCTGATAGAACAGCCCGCCCCTGGCGTCAGGCTTGCCGCCGAGGGCGATCCCGGCACCCTTGGCGACGGCGTCGTCCACAAAGGCCTGCATGGCGGCGAAAGCCGACGAATCAATCATGGGCCCCTGCGTTACGCCGGCCTCAAGACCGTTGCCCGTGACTATCGCTCTGGCCTTTTCCACCAGCATTGCCACAAAGCGGTCATGAACGCTGTCATGGACAATCAGTCTGTTCACGCAGATGCAGGTTTGCCCCGCATTGCGGAACTTGCAGCCCGCGGCGCCGGCGACCGCCTGCCCGATGTCCGCATCGGCGCAGACAATCAGGGGGGCGTTGCCGCCGAGTTCCATGGAGAGCTTTTTCACCGTTGCCGCGCAGGCGGCCATGAGTTTTTTGCCGACGGCCGTGGAACCGGTGAAACTGAGTTTGCGCACTTTCGGATTGGAGCACAATTCGTCTCCGATTTCCGCTGAATCTCCCGTGATCACGCTGAGAATGCCAGCCGGAAGACCGGCGCGCAGGCCGAGTTCAGCCATGGCCAGAGCCGAGAAGGGAGTTTTGCCGGCGGGCTTGATAATCATGGGGCAACCCGCCGCAAGGGCTGGCGAGGCCTTGCGGGCTATCATGGACATGGGAAAGTTCCACGGCGTGATGGCCGCCGTTACCCCGACAGGCTGGCGGATTGTCATGGGCTGCTTGCCGGCCCAGGGAGAAGGGATGGTTTCGCCGTAAAGACGGCGCCCTTCTTCTGCGTACCAGGTAATGTAGCTCATGCCGAGCGATATCTCCCCTTTCGCCTCCGCCAGGGGTTTACCTTGTTCCAGAGTCATGATCAGGGAGAGATCATCAATATTTTCGGCGATCAACGCATGCCAGCGGCGCAGTATGTCGGAACGCTGCAGGGGGAGCAGGTTTTTCCATGCCGGCCAGGCCTTTTCCGCAGCGTCGATGGCCAGGGCGGTTTCTTTTTTGCCGAATTTCGGCACTGTACCGATGATCGCGCCGTCGGCCGGATTGCTCACGGTTACGACAGCGCCGTCGGCGGCTGACGCCCATTGCCCGCCGATCAGGCACTGCTGCTTGAAAAGGTTGCCGTCTTTCAGTTTCATTGAGAACTCCTTGAAAGTGAGTGGATAGAGAAAAACCGCCCTAGCCTGCCATGTTCAGCAGTCTCGGCAGCCACATCACATAATCGGGCACAAGTGTGAAAAGCAGGATACAGATCAGCAAGGCCACCAGGTAGGGCAGAACGCCCAGAGCCACCCGCTCGATGGATACGTTGGCAATGCTGGAAGCGACAAAAAGATTGACTCCGAGCGGCGGCGTGAGCAGGGCCATTTCATTGGTCACCACAAGGATGATGCCGAAATGGACGGGATTGATGCCCAACTGGTTCAGCACCGGCATGAGCACGGGAACAAGGATGATGATGGTGGACAGGGTTTCCATGAACATGCCGAGAACGATCAACACCCCTATGATCATAAGTAGCACGACCGTAGGGTCGCTGGAAACGGCAAGCACCAGTTCCGTCAATCGCTGTGGGGCTTCCTCAAAGGTCAGGAGCTTGCCGAACAGGGTGGATGTCCCCACGATGAGCAGCACCGCGCCGCAGACGTTCGCCCCGGCCAGAAGGGCCTTGTACAGATGGATCGGGCGCAGGGCGCGGTTCACGACGCCGCCCACCAGCAGCGACCAGAGAATGGCCACGACCGACGCCTCCACCGGCGTGGCCATCCCGGAATAAATGGAGCCGAGAATGATGAAGGGCGTAGCCAGGGCGGGCGCGCTTCTGAAAACGCTGAAGCAAAAAACCTTCAGGTTGAACGTTGCGGCGGCGTCCCCTCTGAATCCCTGGCGTCTGGCCATGAGCCAGGCTGTAAACGACATGGCCGCCGCAACGGTGAATCCGGGCACGAAACCGGCGGTGAACATGGCCGTCACGGAAAGATTGCCCAGGATGGCGTAGATGATCATGGGATTGCTGGGGGGAATCAGTATGCCGATGGTGCCGCCGGAAGAGGCGGCCGCCGCCGCATAGGTCTGGCTGTAGCCGTTGCGCACCATGGAAGGGATAAGCAGCGTGCCGACGGCGGCCACCGTACCGGGCCCCGAGCCGGAAATCGCGGCGAAAAAGGTGCAGGCGAGAATGGTGGTGATGCCGAGGCCGCCGTATGTGTGGCCGACCAACTGCTTGACCACGTCCACAATCTGCTGGGTTATGTTGCCGTGCTCCATCAGAGTTCCGGCGATGACAAAACAGGGTATGGCGAGAAGCGGAAAAATATTCAACCCTTCAAACAAAGAGTTATGAATCACCGAAAGAGGCAGGTTGCCGCCATAAAAAAGCCCGGCAACCGCGGCGCCGGCCAAGGCCGCGAAGATCGGCAGGCCAAGCAAAAACAGCGCGAACATGCTGATGACAATGACGGAGAGGGTGGACAATTCCATCATACCACCTCTTCCCGCAGCAGTTCAAGCAGAGTTCCCCTTCTGAAGCGCACCATCCAGTTTTCCAGGATGCGCCAGGCCATGAGCGCGAATCCCGCCGGGATGACCATCTCCACATAGGATTTCACGATGTGCAGCGTCGGCGAAATTTCCGGAAATTCCATGCCTTCGTGGATCACCGTCCAGCTTTGCCAGGCGATATACAAAGTGAGGGCCGTCCAGATAACGTCCGCCAGCAGGCGGAAAGCCAGGCGGGCCTTGACCGGCATGGGCAGAAACTGGGCTGTTATGCGCACATGACTGTTGTGCTTGGCCACAAGAGCGGCCCCGATGTACACCGTCCAGAGAAAGCCGTACCGGCTGAGTTCCTCCGTCCAGGCCAATGAGGATCCCGCAATCGCCCGGATGAGCACCTGAACGGTGAGACACGCCACCATGACGGCCATGGTAAAGACACAGAAGGCTTCTTCAAAGTTGTCGTACAGTTTTCTCAGCACAGCGCATCCCTCCACGCCAAGCCAGACCTTGCGGCCTGCTGAAAACGGCAAACGTCTTCACGGCGCCCGCCCGCGGCGCGGCCTGGGCAAGGAGGCCGTTCTTCAGTCCTTTTCAGGCCGCGCGATACGGAAGGCGGCTATTTGCCCATAATGGCAAGGGCTTCATCCACAACCGCCTTGCCGCCGAGCTTGTCCGTGAATTTCGGCCAGATGCCGCGCGCTTTGGTCATCCACTGGCCCTCATCCTTCAGGGCGGTTTCCTTCATGCCGTGGGAGAGACAATCGTCTTTCGCCTTCTCCACATCCTTTTTGGCCCATTCCCATTCGTAGAGAGCCGCTTCTTTCGCGGCCCTGTCAACAAGCGCCCTGGTGTCCGCGGAGAGCTTGCGGTACCATTTTTCGCTCACGAGCATGGGGCCGACCCAGAGCATATAGTGCAAATCGGTAATATATTTCTGGACTTCCCAGAATTTTTGGTCGCGGTTAACCCCGTGGGGGTTTTCCTGACCGTCAACAACGCCCTGTTGCAATCCGTTGAAGGTTTCCGTCCAGGCAAGGGGGTGCGGCTCCACGCCCCAGGAGCGAAAGGCGTCAAGCTGTATTTCCACAGGCGGAACACGAATTTTCAAGCCCTGCAGATCGGCAAGGACGGCAATGGGCTTTTTGGAATTGGTCAACACGCGATAGCCGCCTATCAACCAGCTCAGAGGGCGACCTCCGCTTTGCTGGGCGATCACGCCGGCCTGCTTTGCCATAAAATCCTGATTGCCGAAAAGCTTGTACGCGTCTTGAAGAGACGGAAAGATGTAAGGCAGAATAAACAGAGAAGCGCGGGGAGAGAACGGGGTCAGATTGCCGCAGGCCACCACCGTCAGATGCAGTTCTTCGGTGCGCAGTTGTTTGACGTTGGCTTGCTCGTCTCCCATGGAGCCGCCGTAAAAAGTCTGGACGGTAATCATTCCGCCGGAATCTTTCTCCACGATTTCCTTGAATTTTTCAATGGCCGTGACGTGCAGGCTGCCCTGCGGATTCGCTGTGGCCGCGCGGACAGTCATTTTCTGATACTGGGCTGCCTGGATCGCGCCTGCGAACATAAGCGTCGGCAACAGCAAGGCCGCGAGAAAAAAATGTTTCAGCATGGGTTTTCTCCTTTTTTTGTCGGGCAGGCAGGACGATGCCCGTTATCTGCGTTTACGGCGCACTCCGTTGTCTCGCCTACTTGCCTATCACTTTGTACACGGCATTACAGTCTTCCCTGCCGTGGCCCGCGGCGGATGCCTCGGTATAGTATGCAAAAGCCGCTTCCGCCGCGCGCAGGTCAAGGTTCCAGGCTCTCGCCATTTCACAGCCGAGGCGCACATCCTTCAAGGCGAGATCAAGGCCAAAGCGCGCGTTAAAATCATCGGCCGCAATCCAGGGGCCGCGCACATCCATCTGGAAACTCCGGGCTCCGGTATCCGCCAGCAACTCCAGCAACAGTCCGCGATCCAGACCGGCCTTCTCTCCGGCGCGTATGCCCTCGGCCAGCACGGCGAGGTTGGTCATGCCCACCATGTTGGAAATGAGCTTGACCGCGCATGACGCGGCAATAGTGCCCACATGGCGGGGTTGGCCGATGACCTTGAAAATATCGGCGAGGGCGTCCGCCAGCTTCTCGTCACCGCCGACAAACATGGGTTCTTCAGCCTTTTCCGCATGGGCCGGCGTTTTGCCCAGTGTGCACTGGATGTAGCCGATTTTTTTCTCCGCCGCTTCTGCGGCCAGTTTTTCCGCTGTTTGCGGGTCGATGGTGGACAGCTCCACATGGGTGCTGCCTTCTTTCATAAAGCCGTACAGGCCGGAAGCGCCGCTCATGGTGGCACTGACGTGCTGCGGCAGGGGCAGGCTGGTGAAAACAACATCACAGACGGACAGATCTCCGATCCGGTCGGCCGCTTTGCCTGTATTGCCGGCAGCCAGCGTCCTGTCCACGGCCTCTTTGCTCAGATCGAAAATCAGGACGGAATAGCCGGAGCGGATGAGATTCCGCGCCAGTGGCCCCCCCATGAGTCCCACACCGATAAATCCGATTTGCATGCAAAGCCTCCAGTTGTTTTTGAATTATAACAATTTCAGCGTATTGATACCATTCCAGTGCGCGCGGACAGGCTGGCGAGACTACCGAGTTTATATTCAGCAAAAATTGTTCCATATCCGGCGGAATGTAAAATAAAAAACGATTATACCATGATATCAGAGAATCTATAAGGCGGAAATTTTCAGCTTGCCCGAATATGGACATTTTGCCCAAATAAGGGCATATTGCCGTCCGGCTGAACCCGGAGGAACGATGATGTCATTGCGGATGGATATAGTCGGCCGGTGCGCCGACGAGGTCGGCAAAAAGCTGATGCGCAAGCTTGTTTCAAGGGCCGGGCGCAAAGCCTTTTTTTCCACGCTTTCCGGCCTTATTCAGGAATATTTCACTTTCGACAGGCTGTGCATCAATCTCTATGACCAGCATTCCGAAATGCTGACGTATTTTACGGCGGCGGAAGGCACCGTGGTCAGCACGCTGTCGCCCGTGCGGCCGGCAGACCCGTCCGGCACGGTGGCGGGGCATGTCATCGCCACGCGCAAGCCTGTCATCATCACGGATTTTGCCCGTTATTTTTCGGAGTCCTCGGTCCATCCCATCGCCGAGGCGGGGCTCACGGTCACCATGGCTTTTCCTCTGGTTCTGGACAATGAGATTATTGCCACGCTGCACTGCTCTTTTGCGAAAAAACCGCAAAATATCTATGAGATAACGGCATTTTTTCTGGAACTTGCTCCTACGGTCGCCATTTGCCTCGGCGCGGTGCTTTCGCTTGAGCAGGCCGACCCTGCGGTGAGCCGCATACAGCCGCGGCTCAGCCCCGAAGCCGTTGGGAGTGAGAAAATTATCTGTTACAGCAAGGCTATGCGCAAAGTCATGCGGCGTCTGGATGCCGTGGCCGGCCTCGACGTCCCCCTTTTGCTCCTGGGGGAAACCGGTACCGGCAAAAGCCTTTTCGCGCAGGAAATACACCGCCGCAGCCCGCGCAGAGAGCGCCCCTTTGTGCGGGTAAACTGCCCGGGGCTGCCCCCGACGCTCTTTGAGAGCGAACTTTTCGGGCATGCGCGGGGAGCCTTTACCGGAGCGCTGGCAAAGCGCGCGGGGCGTTTTGAACTGGCCGACGGCGGCAGTCTGTTTTTGGATGAGATTGCCGAACTCGCGCCGGGAATGCAAAGCAAGCTGCTTCAGGTGTTGGAAGACGGCAGCTTCGAGCGTGTCGGCGAAAGCGTTTCCCTGCGGACTGACGCACGGGTCATTGCCGCCACAAATGTGGACGTCGGCGCAGCCGTGGCCGAAGGCAGACTGCGCTCAGACCTGTTTTTCCGACTGGCGTTTTTCACCATAACGCTTCCTCCGCTCCGGGAACGCAAGGAGGACATAGGCCCGCTCATCGCCCTGATTTCCGATCAGGCGTCAGGCAATGTCGGCTTGCCGCGAACGGCTTTCCCGTCCGCGGTGTTGCGTCCGCTGCTGCACCATGACTGGCCCGGCAACGTGCGGGAACTCCGCAATACCATAACTCATCTTGCCATCTGTCAAAACCTTTACGGCAAACTGACCCTTGCCGATGTGGAAGCCGTGCTGGCGGAAAACAGCCTGCATGCGGCGATGTCCCGCCACGCGCCGACCGCGGGAGAAACGCGGACGCCGCGCGCTGTGGCGTCGAAACGCCGCGCAACGGTCTTCACGGAAGGGGACGGGACGCTTGCCGAGGCGGAGCGCCGCCACATTCTTGAAACCCTTTCCCGCACGGGCGGCGTCGTTTCCGGGCCAAAAGGCGCGGCCACGCGCCTGGGCCTGCCCCGCAGTACGCTGCAGCACCGGATGCAGAAATTGGGTATTGCATAATCCCACGGCTTCAGGGCATACTGAAAATAATGTCACCCATGCTCCGGGTTCAGCCGGAGAAACCCGGTCCGCTTACAAAAACATCGTCGCTTCCGGCGCACAAATTGAGGCTGGGGGCAGTCATGATTGAACAAATACAAACACTTATCTACCAGGAAATTCAACGCTCACTTGTTGGTGACGGCACATCCGAGACAGGCGACAAAACTCCTGTGACTGATGTCGCCATGGCGCGGCAGCCCATTTTTGACGCCGAGGGGAAAGTCTGGGGTTATGATTTGCTCTACCGCACGCTCTCCAATACGGAATGCGCCGACATCAAAAGCGACGCCGTTGCGACGGCCCGCATCATCGCCGGCGGATACAAAAGCGCCCGGCAGGGGCTGCGCCCTTCGCAGAAGCTGTGCATAAAATTCCCCGCGTCCATGATTGAAGCGCAGGCCATCAAGCTGCTGCCGAAAGAGCAGTGCATACTTTCGATCCTCAAAGGCGTGCTGCCGACGCCGAGCGTTATGGACGCCCTCGGCGCGGTCAAGGACGAGGGCTACAAACTCGCCTTGGAAGGCTACAGGAATCAGGACGAACTGGCTCCGTTCCTTTCCCTGGCGGATATCGTCAAAATTGATGTTCTTGGCTGTGACGCGGAAGAGCTTCAGGTCGCCTTCGACAGGGCGCGGGAATGCCGGTGCCTTTTGGTGGCTGAAAAAGTGGAGGATTTCAGGGTGCGGGAACAATGCCTGAAACTGGGCTGTTCCCTGTTTCAGGGATTTTTCTTCAGCAAACCTGAAGTGTTGCGCCACAAGGCCCCCAGCAGTTCCCAGGTGGAACGCATGCACATTTTTTCCCTGCTCAGCAAGAAACCGATAAATGTGGAGGCATTGAGCGCAGCGATTCTGCACATGCCGCTGCTCACGGCCGGCCTGCTGACTTTTGTCAATTCAACCCATTTTGCCTTCACCAAACAGATCAAAAATGTGCTCACGGCATTGCGTCTCATGGGGAATGTCACCTTCACGCAGTGGTTGTGCGTCAATGTGCTCGGCACTCTGGACGACGGGCCCGCCGCGTTTGAGCTTTCCTTCCTCGCCTCGCAACGGGCGAAATTTTTGGAAAGCCTGGGAGAAACCGCCCGCGCCCGTTCCCGGCTGCCTTCCGGGATAGAGCCGCAGGAACTTTTCCTGACGGGATTGTTTTCCCTGCTGGAGAGCATTCTCAAAATACCACTGACAAGCCTGCTGGATGGCGTGCCCCTGAATCCCGGCGTGCTGGATGCCCTGCTGGGAAAACAAAGCCCCTATTCCCCCTGGCTTGACATGCTGGAGTATTATCAGCGCGGTGAATGGGATGAGGCAATTGAACTGGCGGAAAGCTCCGGACTGACCGAGGCGGATTTGACCGCCGCGTGGACGGGCGCCCTGAGTTGGAGTTCGGATTTCTTCTTCGCCGGCAACCGCTGCCGGTGAGTCTGCCCAGGCATTTCCGGCATATTTTCGATCCATCCCTTGCCCTGTAAGGGAGCCGGTGGCATACCGAATCATATGAAAATCATACGCCGCTCTCTTATTGCAGCAGGTCAGGTACAGGGCGTGGGTCTGCGTCCTTTTGTCTTCAGGCTGGCGCGGGAGGAAAGACTTACCGGGTTTGTGGGCAACACTTCCGAGGGCGTGCGCATCGAAGTGCAGGGCGACGGCGCGGGTGTCGCGCGCTTCGAACACCGCCTGCTGGCGGAAGCGCCGCCTCTGGCCCGCATTGTGGCTCTGAGCGGGAAAGATATGCCGTTTCTGCCGGAGGAAGAGAATTTCGTCATAGGCCGCAGCTCCGGTCATGCCGGACACAGTGTGCTGGTCAGCCCGGACATGGGCATTTGCGCGGATTGCCGCCTGGAAATGCGCGATCCGGCCAACCGCCGTTTCTCCTATCCTTTCACAAACTGCACCAACTGCGGACCGCGCTACAGCATCACGCGCGCCATCCCTTATGACAGGGCAACCACCACAATGGACTGTTTTCCCCTTTGTTCCGACTGCGCCACGGAATACACAAATCCCGCTGACAGGCGTTTTCACGCGCAGCCCATCGCCTGTCCCGTCTGTGGTCCGCATTTGTGGTTTGTGCCCGCAAACGCATCAAAAAGCGTTCCCACGGCGGCAAACCAGCGCGACGCCCTTGCCCGGGCCTGCCGGGTTCTGCTTTCGGGAGGAATCCTGGCTCTCAAGGGTCTTGGCGGTTTTCATCTGGCCTGCGACGCGCGCGACGGCGTGAGCGTGAGCGAGCTCAGGCGGCGCAAACTGCGTCCTCACAAGCCTCTGGCACTGATGACGGGCGATCTCGCCGCGGCGCGGACGCTGTGCGTCCTGAGTCCTGAGCATGAAGCGCTGCTGCAAAGTCCGGAAAATCCCGTGGTCCTCTGCCCCCGCCGCGAGGCTTGCCCCCTCCCCCGGGATGTGGCTCCGGATGTGAGGAATTTTGGCCTGATGCTGCCCTATACGCCGCTTCATGCAGCGCTTTTTGACTGTCTTTCCGGGCTTGCTCCATTACCGCCGGTGCTGGTGATGACTTCGGCCAACCCCTGCGGAGAGCCTATTTGTCTTGGCAACCGTGAAGCCCTGTCGCGCCTTGCCGGCATGGCCGACGCCTTTCTGCTTCACGACAGGGATATTCTCACGCGTGTGGATGACAGCGTGATTGCCCTTGCGCCGGCTGCGCCGTTGGGCTCTTCCCGCTTCCCGCCGCCGTCCGATGACATCCCGCTCAGGCCGCTGTTCCTCCGCCGCGCGCGCGGTTATGTGCCGCATCCGGTTTTTCTGCCGCAAGACGGGCCGGCGGTGCTGGGAGCCGGGGCTGAACTCAAGAGTACCATTTGCCTCACACGCGTGAACCAGGCCTTTGTGGGACAGCACATCGGTGATCTGGAAAATCCCGTCACCATGGATTATTATGAGGAAGTCGTCGAACGGCTGGAAGCGCTGCTGGAAATACGGCCCCAAGCCATTGTGTGCGATTCGCATCCGGATTTCCTTGCCAGTCGTTATGCCTGCCAGCGTGCCGCTGAAGAGGGGCTGCCTCTCTGGAGGCTTCAGCACCACGCGGCTCATGCCGCCGCGGTGCTTGCGGAAAACAACTGTTATGACGCGGCCCTTGCCCTGTGCCTGGACGGCGCCGGTCTTGGCGATGACGGCACTATCTGGGGGGGGGAGGCAATCCTGATGGACATTTCCCGCGCGCGGTGGCGGCGTGTGGGACGTCTTTCCCCTTTTGCCCTGCCCGGCGGGGATGCCGTCATACGCGAACCCTGGCGTTGCGCGCTTGCCCTGCGGGAACAGTGCGGCTCAAGCCGGGAGAGCGCCGCGCCCTGGGAAGGAAAATACGCCCATGCCGCCCGCGCCGTACGAGAAATGCTGGCCTGCGGCCTGAATTGCCCGCAAACATCAAGCTGCGGTCGTCTTTTCGACGCGGTGGCCGCGCAATTGGGCCTTTGCCTTGTCACAAGCTACGAGGGGCAGGCCGCAATGCGGCTGGAATCCGCCGCCGATGCCGGACTGGTGGCGGATTTTGCCGCCCGCGGCACGGGCGGTGGCTTTTGTTGGGCCTTGCCGCTGATTGAGCGCGATGGCCTGCTCAATCTGGACAGTGCGCATCTTTTTGCCTGCGTGATGGAAGCCCGACGGAAAGAAGAGTCTGTTGGCGTCATTGCGGCCCGTTTTCATGCCTCCCTGGCATGGGGACTGGCGGATATGGCCGCGCGCGCCGCGTCAACCGCGAAGGTCGGCAAGGTCGGTTTGTCGGGCGGGGTCATGCAGAACGGTATCATGGCCCTGCTGCTGCCGCTTTGCCTGCGCCAACGCGGTCTTGAGCCGCTTGTGCATCACGAACTGCCGCCCGGCGACGGGGGGCTTTCCCTGGGGCAGGCCGTATGGGGCCGCAGAATGCTGCAAGATGAGCGCTGATCGACAATCTCCCGCATTCAACATTCTTGTTGCGCATGAGACGGAAAGCGGCCTGAAGCTTTTGCGCTTTCTGGAACGCCGCACATGCCTGCCGCGGGCTTTGCTGCAGCGCTGGCTGCGCACCGGGCAAATTCGTCTTAACGGCAGACGTGTCAAACATTTTGCGCGGGTGCAAACGGATGACGGCGTCCGCCTGCCGCCTTTCGCCCTTGACATGTTCGAGGGGAAAAAAACGCTGTCCGCGTCTGCCGTTGATCGCCCGGTCCTCCCGCCGTATTATGCCGTTTTGCCCGATAGTCCTGAAAATTCGCCGTTTTTGGCAAGCATAGGCCATAAAGGAGACATCTGGGCTCTGTATAAGGCGCCGGGCCTGCCGACGCACGGCGGAACCGGCCACAGCGACAG
The DNA here is from genome assembly GCA_031270875.1 of Desulfovibrio sp. The sequence continues at coordinate 20,959 of JAISXC010000133.1, read as the reverse complement.
CCTTGCCGCGCGGCTGGCCGCGCGTTATGCCGGCGCGCCCTTTATACCGGTACCCGCGCACAGGCTGGACAAGGACACATCCGGCGTGCTGCTGATCGCCGCTTCATACAGAGCGTTGCAAAAGCTTCACGGCGCGTTGCGCGAGCGCCGGATGCTCAAGGAATATCTGGCCTGGGCGCGCGGCGGCTGGCCCTTTGAAGGCATTCGCCTGTTGCGTCATGATCTGCGCAAGCAGAAAGTGGCGGGATTTGAAAAAGTGCGTGTCGCATTGCCGCTGGACGGCCGCGCCTCTTCCCGCGAAGCCTTGTGTTTTGTGCGGGCGCTGAAAATCCGGCCGGAAATGAGCCTGTTGCAGATACGCACTCTCACGGGCCGGACTCATCAGATTCGGGCGCAACTGGCCGCCTTGGGGCATCCTGTACTGGGCGACGCAAAATACGGGGCGGACAGCGCGGGGCGGATGTTTCTGCACGCCGCGCGTGTGGTCTTGCCTGACGGCACCGTTTTTGCGTGTCTGCCGCCCTGGCGGGGGCGGAAAGCTGTCGAAAAATTGCCCGATGTCATGCCCGGGAGTAAAAATTCTTCTTTACCTTTCTGACCGTTGAGGACTATGTTCTCGGAATATTCATGGAAACTACGGCTGTGGTGCGTGGTGCTTTCGTGGTGCCATTATTTTGCAAGGAGGGTACTATCATGCCGGAAAGAATGTATAAATTTTCATGGGATTTTATCGGCGATCTTGAAGAAGGGCGGCCCAATCTTGGCAACACAACGCGGGTGGAAGTATACCGGCTTTTCCAGTACGCGCTGCGAGACGTTCTGGAAGAAGAATTCGGCACGGAAAAGGCCGACAGGCTTTTGTACAGGGCCGGCTATCTGGCAGGCAAAGCTCTGTCGGAAAAATTCATCGGCCAGACGGAATCCCTTTATGACTACGTGGAAAAAGTGAAACAGCTTCTGCTGGATCTGAATGTCGGCATTCTGCGCGTTGAAAGCGCGGACGCGGACAAATTGCATTTCCTTTTGACCGTCGCCGAAGATCTGGACTGCTCCGGTCTGCCCGACATGGGTCATGCCGTCTGCACCTATGATGAAGGCTTTATCGCGGGCGTCTTTAACGCCTTTTCGGGCGAGGAATATGATGTCAAGGAGATTGACTGCTGGTGCACAGGCGACCGTACCTGCCGCTTTGAGGTAAGACCCGCCTGAGCATTTCCGGTATGGAAGAGATGACGAACCGCTCCGTCGTCGAAACAGTTGCGCCTGCTCCAAAGGATGGCGCGCCTTCTGTATTCGACAGTGAATACATTGCGCGCCTGGTGAAGCATTTCTATTCGATTGTCAGTCTGCCGAATTGCAAAATCACAGAGCTGCCGGAGGAATTTGCCTGCATCAGGAACGCGCGGGATATGCACAATATGCTCTGGGGCATACGGGAAATGACGGCGTCCCTGTCGAGAGGAGATCTTGAGTTCGCCTCCGGCGAACGCGGATTTACGATGGGGTCGTTGAAAGCCTTTCAGTCCAATCTGCGACATTTGACATGGCAGGCGCAACGCATCGCCGCCGGGGAATACAAACACCGGGTCGATTTTCTCGGGGAGTTTTCCGTCGCCTTCAACCAGATGGCGGAGCAGCTTGCCGGCAGGATTGCGACGCTCGTTCATGAGACGGAAGAATACAAGGATATGTCTCTCAGAGACGGGCTCACAGGCATTTACAACCGCAAGGCTTTCTCCCAGCTCGCGAAAAAGTTGTTCTCGCGCGAGGCCAACCCGTCCGGCAACGGCGTGCTGATCATGTGCGACATTGACCATTTCAAAAAATTCAACGACACGTACGGGCATTTGTGCGGGGATGAGGTTTTGCGCGCCTTTGCCGGCCGACTGGCCGCAATGCTGCGTCCGACGGACTTTTGTTTCAGGTACGGGGGGGAAGAATTTGTCCTTGTGATGCCGAATACCCTCATGAAGCAGGGCCTTTCGGCAACCGAACGCCTGCGCGCCGCTGTCGAGACGATGCGCGTGGAGTTTGAAGAGAACAAGCTGCAAGTTACGGCCAGCTTCGGTCTGGCGGAGTTTGAGGCCTGCAATGCGGACAGCGATGTGGAAGCCTGCCTCGCGCGCTGTCTGCAGAAAGCGGACGAAAACCTCTACAGGGCCAAGGCGTCGGGCAGAAATCGCGTCATGGCCGGCGCGGGATGAAACGGTTTGCGGGGGGAACAAAATTTGAGGCCGGCCACGCTATGCTGCTTCGGGAGACGTAAAAAGACGTTTGCCTACAGTCGCGGGAAAAACTGACTTCAGGAAACGCCCGGGAATTTGTTTTTGGAGGCGGCATCCAGATTTGAACTGGAGATGAAGGTTTTGCAGACCTCTGCCTTACCACTTGGCCATGCCGCCGGTATTGGAGCGGGAGACGGGATTTGAACCCGCGACTTCAACCTTGGCAAGGTTGCACTCTACCACTGAGTTACTCCCGCTTGGGAGTTGACTGTATATACTGCCGGTGCAGGGCTGTCAAGAGAGATCTCGCTGAAATGTTCCCCGCGGCCGCCGGGGCGTCGGCAAAACAATTTCATGCCCTGATCCGGAAAAGTCAAAACAACCCGTATCGCGTCAGCCTCAGCGCCATGCACAGCGCGTCCTCCCGCAGAAAAAACAACGCCGCCGCGACGACGCAGGCCAGAAAGCAGTATTCGCCCAGGCCGCCGGTGGAGCAAAGATTGAGTGAAAAACGCCCCGCGCGGGAAAACGGCCGCAAGGGCACGCCCCGTGGTGTGCACATATCCAGAAACACATGGCTCAAACCGCCGAAACCCAGCCCTGCCAGCATTACCTGCAAAGGGGGAGAAATATGCGCCGCCATAGCCCCAGCGAACAGGACGATCCACCAGCCGAACCAATGGGTTGCGCCGCGATGGATGCGGTTGAAGGCCCGCTGTCGGCCGCGCGGCGTCAGGACAAGGCCGGAGAGGCGCTGATCCAGCACATCCGGCAGCACGGCCCCGCCCCAGGCGGCCAGTACGCCCGCCGGCGGCAGGTCAAGAGCCAGGGCCGCCGTCACGGCCGCCGCCTGATGAGTGACCCATTTCACTGTTTTTCCCTTCAACCGGCCAGTTACAACTTCACGATACGCGAAACATTTTTCGGGTCACGCGGCCTTGTCCTTTCCCTCCGGCGGCCCGCCGAGGGATTCCTGAACTCTCACCGTCACGGGTCGCTCATAGCAGGAAAACATGGCGTCAACCTGCCGCGGTAACGGGGGCCGCGTGCACAGGCTGACCAGCGGAACGATGAAAAGTCCGGCCAGCATCGCAAACGCGCCGGCGTTGATGGGCGATTGCAGCAAGGGGGGGAAACCGGCGCGAAAAAGAATGTTGGAACACATAAGCAGCGTGCTGAACAGAAAACATGCCCATACGGCGGAGCCTGTTGTGCGCCTCCAGTAGAGGCCGTACAGAAAAGGCGCCAGAAAGGCTCCGGCCAGAGCTCCCCAGGAAATGCCCATGAGTTGCGCGATAAAGGAGATGCCGCCTTTGTATTGGATAATGGCGATAACCGCGGAAACCAAGACAAAAACGGCAATCAGTATACGAATGACGCGCAGTTGCAGCGCATCATCCATTTTTTTGAACACAGTCCCCCTGAGGAAATCCAGGGTGAATGTGGAGGCTGACGTCATCACCAGCGACGAAAGCGTTGACATCGACGCGGACAGCACCAGCATCACCACGACGGCGATGAGCAACGGGGAAAAGCCCGAGAGCATGGCCGGAATGATGGAATCGAAACCTTCCGCCGCCACATTCACCCTGTCGGAAAACAGGCGCCCGAATCCGCCCAGAAAGTAGCAGCCGCCGGATACCACCACAGCGAAAACAGTGGAGATGACAGTACCCTTTTTGATGCTTTTTTCCGACTTGATGGCATAAAATTTCTGCACCATCTGCGGCAAGCCCCAGGTCCCCACCGAGGTGAGAAGAACAACGCCCAGCAGGTTCAAGGGATCCGGCCCGAAAAAGGAAGCGAACACGCCGGGCATGTCGGACACGGCGGCGTCGTTCACCCGCGCGAGCAGATGCAGGGAATTCATGAAACCGCCGTTCGCCTGCAGCACGGCCGCCACCACGGCGACAATGCCGACAAGCATGATGATGCCCTGGATGAAATCGTTGACGGCCGTGGCGACGTACCCCCCGGCAATGACGTACACGCCGGTCAACACCGCCATGGCCGCGATGCAGATGGTGAAGTCCACTCCGAAAGCCATGGAAAAGAGCCGCGACAGGCCGTTATACAGCGAAGCCGTGTAGGGAACCAGAAAAATGAAGGTAATGACCGAAGCGCCGATTTTGATGCCGCGTGAACGAAAACGTTCGCCGAAAAACTCCGGCATGGTGGCGCTGTCGAGATGCCGTGTCATGATGCGGGTACGGCGCCCCAGAACCACCCAGGCCAGCAACGAACCGATCATGGCGTTGCCGAGACCGATCCACACCGCGGAAATGCCGAATTTCCAACCAAACTGTCCGGCGTATCCCACAAAAACCACTGCGGAAAAATATGACGTTCCGTAGGCGAAAGCTGTCAGCCACGGCCCGATGGAGCGGCCGCCCAGCACAAAACTGTCGACGTCCGTATTGCGTTTGCGAAAATAGAATCCGATCCCTGTCATGACGACAAAAAACACGACGAGCAGCAACACCTTGACAAACATGTGTGCCCTACCTGCCTTCAGGCGTTTTCATCCCACGCCGTTCCTGTTTTTCCCCAAGCAGGGCGGCGGCGTAATCCGCGCCGCTGAAGGGCCGCAAGTCCTCAAGCTTTTCGCCAAGCCCCACGAAGCTGATGGGCAATGAATGCTCCAGGGCCACGGCTATGGCAATGCCTCCCTTGGCTGTTCCGTCGAGCTTTGTCAAAACGAGCTCGTCAACGCCGGAGAACGCTTTGAAAAATTTCGTCTGCGACAGCGCGTTCTGCCCCGTTGTCGCGTCAATGACAAGTATGGTGCGGTGCGGCGCGCCGGGATGCTTTTTGCCGAGCACCTGACGAATTTTGGTCAATTCTTCCATCAGATTGGTTTTGGTCTGCAGGCGCCCTGCCGTATCCACGAAAAGCACGTCCACTCCGGCCCTTATGGCCGCCTCCACGGCTTCATACGCGACGGCCGCCGGTTCCGCGCCCGCCGGTCCGGCATGGAAAAGCGCGCCGGCGCGCTCCGCCCATACCTGTAACTGTTCAATGGCCGCGGCGCGAAAAGTGTCAGCCGCCGCGATCATCACTTTTTTGCCCCGCAGACGGGCACGGTGGGCCAGCTTGCCGATGGTCGTGGTTTTGCCCACTCCGTTCACACCCACCATCAGCACTACTTCCGGAGAATTTACCGCGGTGATGCGACGCGGCACGGAAAAAATCGCTTCCACTTCACGGCGCAGCACATCGCGGACGGAAACGGCCTGGCTGATGCCTTCACGCCGGGCCGCGGCTTTCAAACGTTCCACAAGGGCGAGCGAAGTTTCATAACCCATATCGGCCATGATAAAGAGTTCTTCCATATTCTCCCAGAATTTTTCATCAAGTTCCCCGTGTCCGGAAAAAAGCGCGTCCAGCCGGCGCGTCAGGTGTTCCCGTGTGCGGGCCAGCCCTTCGCTGATTTTCAGGAAAAGACGGCCGCGCTCGTCCTCTTCATCTTCCAAATCCAAGGCCAGGGCCAGACGATACTGCAATTCGGAGTGAAATTCCTCAATCCGTCGGTATTCCATGCGCTTGAGCCATTCGTCAAATTCACGCACAAAGGCTTGCGCTTCCCCCCCGGGTGTGTCAAGGGCGCGCAAAAGAAAAAGCAGGCGCTCATTGAGCAGCCCGCCCGCCGTGTCCACTCCTTCCAGAATAACGGCGAGCCAGGCCGAGAGCCGGGGTTCAGCCTCCCGCAAGCGCAAGGTCAGGGCGGCGTCGGCGTCAGGGGGATTCCCCTCCCCCGCATCGGGCAAAACCGGCGTAATTTCCCCGCGCTGGGCTTCAGGCCCGCGCCCTGCCCCTCCGGCGGACGTCCCCCCGCCGAAAATGCGTTTCACAGCGGAAAAAAATCCCATGAAAGCTCCTTTCTGTTCGATCCCGCGATGCTCCGCCAGCGCGGGCCTGACGTCAGAACCGATGAGGATCGGGTTCCGCTTTCCAGGCCCGTACGGCCTCGCGTAGCGGGGCTTCCCGCTCCGAAGGCGGATTTTTGAAATCCTCGGCAAAAACGTGAATACGCGTGCCGCCCCGGGGGGCGAACAATCCTTTGACCCGGCACCAGCAGGGATCGATGGCGGCGCGCAAATCATCCAGCACCGTGTTGGTGATGGTTTCCATAAAGGACTGGTGGTTGCGAAAGGCAAACATGTAAAGTTTGAAACTTTTTGATTCCACGCAAAGCGCGTCCGGTATGTACTCCACGCTGATGGTTCCCGTGTCCGGCTGCCCGGTAACCGGACAGAGGGAAGTGAATTCGGGAAAAACAATGCTGATGACATAGGGCCGCGCCGGATAGCGGTTGGGAAAGCCTTCCAGAAGGCGCGCATCGGGGCCGTTTTCCGGACGGAGCAATCTGCCCGCGCCCAAAATCCGCAAATTGCGGATATCATCCTGACTGCGGCTGGTCATCGTCCTCTCTCCATTTTGGTTGCGCCCGACAGTGGCCTTGCTGCTCAGACAACCCCTTCGGGCAACACTTGTAACCCATCGCGCTTGCGGCTACAATAGCTTTGGGCAGAATTCGCAATATCACCGCATACGGAGCCGCCATGCAACTCACGCTTCGCCCGGCCCCCTGCGCCAGGGACATTTTCCTGCCGCTTCTCCCCTTCGGATATTCCAGTCCGGCGGGATTCCCCGCCCATTGCCTCCTGCATCCTCCGGGCCCCGTCCCCCGTTTGCCTGTCGGCACGCAACTGCTGCGCGCGGACGACAAACCCGTCTTTACCGTTACGGGAATGGTGCGCCCCGCGGCAAAGCCTCATGCTCTTGTCTGTCCTTTCCTCATGGCCCTTGAGGATATCCCGGCGGAATCCCCGGCGGCTCTGCGCCTTTCCGTATCCAAACCGGGTGTGAGCCTCGCCTGGATCACCCTTTCGGACAAAGGCTATCGCGGAGACCGCGAGGACGCAAGCGGCCCGCTCATTGCGGATATCCTCTCAAAAACCCTGCCCATCGGCCATAGCCAGGGGTTTCTGCTTCCGGACGACGCCGGCATGCTGCGCGCGCTGCTCACGGAGCTGGCTTTGACGGAAGGCTACGATATCATCTGCACCACCGGCGGCACCGGCCTTTCTCCGCGGGACATAACCCCCCAGACCACAGCCGGGGTAATAGACCTGCCCCTGCACGGCATCCGGCAGGCCATGCTGGCCTGCGGCCTCGCCGTGACTCCCCGCGCGGCGATTTCCCGCGCCGAGGCGGGCATACTGGGAAAGAGCGTCATCATCAATCTGCCGGGAAGCCGCAAGGCGGTCCAGGAAAACCTGAATGCCGTGGTGCATGCCCTGCCCCACGCCCTTGAGAAACTGCATGGCGACGGCGGTGACTGCGGCGGGTAACCAAACCGGGAAAATATACATGTCCTTGCTTTTCGGCCAATTTGGCGACATCTGCAGAATGATCAGAATTGAGCATTCTGTTTTCGCCCTGCCCTACGCCTATGCGGGCTCTGTCCTGGCGGCCGGCGGCCTGCCCCCGGCGCGAAGCCTGATATTTCTGACCGTGGGCATGGTGGCGGCGCGTTCCTTTGCCATGGCTTTCAACCGCATCGCCGATCTTGATTTTGACCGCGCCAATCCGCGTACGCGGAACCGTCCGCTTGTCACGGGAAAAATCAGCCTCAGACAGACCCGGGCCTTCTGCGCTGTCATGGCTTTTCTTTTTATCGCGGCATGCGCATGTCTGAACACGATCTGTCTGTGGCTTTCCGTTCCCGCCCTGCTTTTTGCCGCGGCTTACAGCCTGCTCAAAAGGTTTACCGTTCTGTGTCACTTCTGGCTTGGAGCCACGCTGGGTCTGGCCCCCCTCGCGGGCTGGCTCAGCGTAACGCCGCAAAACCTCGGCTTGGCTCCTGTGCTGCTTTTTTTCGCGGTAACATTCTGGGTGGCCGCCTTTGACATTTATTACGCCTTTCAGGACATGGATTTTGATTCGGCGTACGGGCTTTATTCCATGCCTTCCGCCGCCGGAGCGGAAACAGCCCTGGTCGTTGCCGCCTTCTCCCACGCCATGACGGCTGTTTTCCTGCCGTTGGCCGGTTTTGCCGCCGGCCTTTCCTGGCCCTGGTTCGTTGTCTGCGCGGCTGTGGCGGCGTTGCTTTTTATGGAGCACAGGCTTGTGCGCACGAAAAATTTGCGGCATGTCAACACGGCCTTTTTCACTCTCAACGGCATCATCTCCCCTGTGGTGCTTGCGGGAGTGATTCTGGGGCTGGCGGTGTGAACGTCAATGCCGCGAAAAAAGCAGCAACAACGGCGGAACGGCTCCGGCGACAACGGCGGATCCCCGGCAGGACCAAGCCGTTCCGCCCAAAAACGCCGCAGCCTCGCCTTGCAGCGCATGGGCGGACGACTGACCCGCCTTGACCCGGAAAGCCTGTCAGGCCTTGGGCTGCCGCCCGCGCTCCAGAACGCCGTATGCCAATACTCCCGTATGCGCAGCCATGAGGCCAAACGCAGGCAGATACAGTATATCGGCCGCCTCATGCGCGACCTGGACGCGCCATCCCTGGAGAGGATCCTGCAATCGGATAGTTCGGGAAGTTCAGAACATGGGGAATTGCTTGCCGCAACAAAAGTGGCAGCGTCACTTGACGGGAAAAGACCAAACATGTAGAAACACCAATGTAATTGTGGTGCGGCCAATGGCCTTTGTAGCTCAGTCGGCAGAGCGCATCCTTGGTAAGGATGAGGTCAGCAGTTCAATCCTGCTCAAAGGCTCCATAAAATTCAAAGAGTTGTAAAAACAATCACAAGTCTTTTTTCGTTTGAAAGCCTTTCTGTACCAATATGGTACCGGTTTTTTTAAGGTAAGGGTTGTGAAGGTTCAGGATGTGAGCTTTCACGCAAGTTGAGAACGAAAAAGGCATTACCGTTCCCTCAACACGACGAATCGTCAATTCTTGCTCCTTCGGAAACGCTGCCCACAAGACGCACATACTTGCGCAGAACGGGGCTGGAAATCTCCTTGCGTTGGACCGGCATCGTTTTTCTGCGCAATTCCATGACATCGCTGAGGACCAGCAGGTCCAGCCTTCTTTCGGGTATATCAATGCGGACGGTGTCTCCATTGACGACATGGGCAAGAGGGCCTCCCGCCGCGGCCTCGGGCGCGATGTGGCCGACGGAGAGGCCGGTGGTGGAGCCTGAATAGCGGCCATCGGTAATAATGGCGACCGAGGAGCCAAGCCCCATGCCCGCCAGCGCCCCGGTGGTGGACATCATCTCCCTCATGCCGGGGCCGCCCTTGGGCCCTTCGTAACGAACGACCACCACATCTCCGGCGTTGATTTCCCCCGAATATACAGCCTGCAAGGCCGCTTCCTCGGCATCGTACACCCTGGCCGGCCCCTCGAAAACACGCATACCCGCATCCACGGCGGTCTGCTTGATGATGCAGCCATCCGGGGCAAGGCTGCCGTAGAGCACCGCATAGGCCCCCTCGCGGGAATGGGGATTTGAAAGAGGACGGATGACTTCCCGGTCGCGATTGACAGCGCCGTCGGCAAGCTCGCCTATGGTTTTGCCGCTTACCGTTCCGGCGCCGCGATGAAGCAACGATCCCATTTCCCCGTAGAGAGCCGGAATGCCGCCCGCTTCGTCAAAATCCAGCATGCTGCTTTTTCCGGCCATCAGCAAATTTACAAGATGGGGAGTGGTTCTGCTGCACCTGTCAAAGTCGGCCAACGTGAGCCTCAGTCCGAATTCGTATGCGATTGCGGGCAGGTGCAGGGCAATATTGGAGGAACCTCCAATGGCGGCGCATACCCGCAGGGCATTTTCAAAGGATTCCATCGTCACTATGGAGCGGGGGGTCACGTTTTCCCTGACAAGACGCACCACCTCCCTGCCGCTTGCTCTGGCAAGACGCCGTTTGCTGGAAGCCACGGCATGAGAGGTGGAGCATCCCGGAATGGCAAGCCCCAGAACTTCGGCCACGCAGGCCATGGTATTGGCCGTACCCATCATGGCGCAGGAGCCTGGACCGGGGCAGGCGCATGTCTCGACATCAATCATTTCCTGATCCGTCAACCCGCCCTTGAGCCATTGCCCGACAAACTTGCGGGCGGAAGCCCCGGCAATGCTCTGCCCCCTGAAACGTCCGGGCAGCATGGCCCCCCCTGACAGGAAAATCGAAGGAATGTTGATTCTGCCGAGAGCCATCAGCATGCCAGGCTCAATCTTGTCACACGAGCCGATAAACACAAGGCCGTCAAGCTGGTGGGCATCGGCCTGCAATTCAATCGTATCCGCTATCCAGTCACGGCTGGGCAGGACGCGGTGCATGCCTGCGTGGTTCTGGCAGATGGAGTCGCAAATGGCAATTGTGTTGAATTCAAACGGGTATCCTCCCGCCTCGTGAACTCCCTGCTTCACAAACACGGCAAGTTCCCGCAGGTGCATATGCCCCGGATGCATTTCGTTGAACGAGTTTACGATGCCGATGAACGGCTTGGCAAAATCATCGTCCAGAAAGCCGATGGCCCGCAACATGGCCCGCTGGCCCGTCTTGCCGACGCCGGAAACAACATGCCGGCTCCTCCAGGGTTTGGACACGGGAAAAAATTCACGTCCTTCGCTCATGGGTTCCCTCCAGTCTGTTTTCCCTCTGAGCAATGGTGTAGGCATCCCGAACTCAAGAGGGAGGAATTATTGGTCATAACTTCACGTTCGCGCACACACGACTCTGGAAGTGCGTCGAGAGATACACAAAATAGTCAAGAAAGCCTGATTCCGCTCTCCAAGCGCTATGGAGTGAATTCCAAACATTGTCGTATAGCCGGCACTTTTTCGGGAAAGGGCCATATACGGGCAGTAATGTGGGAAGCGTAGTCAAGCGAAAAGAAACAATAACGTTTACGCGCATTGAACACAACGCCGCTTGCTTGCGTATACGGCATGGACAATTCTTCTTGTTTCTTACTGTCTATCTACTGAAGCAGGTGTCTTCAATTTAACGCTAAAATGCGAGGACAAAAAATTCAAACAATAAATGGCGTTCGTCAAAATGCTCATTATGGTCGAAAAAGAGATTAGAATGAATCATGTTCCGAGCGCGCAATGATATCGTCCTGCATATCGCCAGATAGATCGACAAAAAATGCGCTATATCCGGCAACACGCACAATAAGATTTTTGTAATTCTCTGGATTTTTCTTTGCCTGTATCAATGTATCTCTGTTGACAACATTAAATTGTACATGCCACAACTTCAGGTCGACAAAGGACCGAAAAAGGTGCACCAGACGTTCTGTCCCTTCGTCGCCAGCTAAAATTTGCGGAGAAAATTTTAGATTCAACATACGCGATGCTCGGCGAATACAATCCATATTTTTGCTTGCTGCGTTGGACAACAGCACGCTTGTCGGGCCGTTAACATCTGCCCCCACTGAGGGCGACGTTCCATCTGAAAGAGGTGTCCACGCATGGCGACCATTAGCGGATGCGGAAACGACGCGGCCAAAAGGCACATGGGCTGTCACTGGCACGTATCGAACATCTACTGGCATCCCGAGCTTAGGCGAATGAAGTGTGCAATAGTTTATAATCTCCTGTTCTATACGTTTACCCAACGAGTCAGCATAGCTGTCATTATTCCCGTAGCGGGGGGCCTTCTGGAGCATGACGCGCAACGGTTCGTTATCTTTGAAGTCGGCTCTGAGGCTTTTCATCAACTCTTCCATAGTCACGCTTTTTTCCTCATAAACCAATTTTTTGACAGATGAAAGAGCATCAATCACCGTACCAAAGCCTATAAAATCCACAAACCCAAGTTCCAGTCCTTCCGGAATATGTTCTGAATGCAGATCCATGCCGTATCTCATGCAGAGATCATGCAACGCTGACCCCATAGGTTGAGCAAAATGATGTGGACGCAGTTTGTTAATGACAAACTGGGAAGCAAAGGCCGTTCTCAGGCAGTGCCGCAGTTGAACGAGAAAAGCTTTAAAAAATTCATCCCACGCAGTCATATTGCACGGATCTCCAGTATTGACGCCCAACAACAGATCTTCATATTTGAGCATCCTCCCACGGTAGAACACCATTTCTAGAGCAGCTGGCAGATTGATTCTAGCGCAACTGGAGGTCAGGGTGTCTCTGTTGGGCATGCGTACTTCTGTGCAGCCTGATGCGGCATAGTCCAGTGCTTCACTCATTTTTGCGCCTTTAGCTACCAATAATGGTACAATTTCCTCATCATTCAGCAGCTTGGGATGTCCCGTACCATATTTTACCGTTTCTGCAACGTCCCACAAGAATGATTCGGGACTTCTGCTGTGCAGGCGAGCCGCCAAATCTGGATAATGCAGAGGGAATTCCCTCTTGGATTTTAAAATCAGATGGCTGAGGTCGTTGGTCGCGTCTTCGCCGCTGCTCGTCTGTCCGCCAATTGTCACTGCTTCCCAGTGTGCGTAACCCTGTGTGAACGCATTACCCTGTGGCATAATGTACATTTCAACAAACTGTGCCATGCAGGCCCAAAGGCACTCCAGCAGTTCTTCAGCTCCATCTGGCGTAATACGCCCATGCTTCAGATCCTCAAGATAGAGAGGGTATAGATACTGATCCATTCTGCCATTGGAAATAGTCGTGCCCGTGCGCTGCTCCAGACGCGAAAAGAGTTGCACGAACCACTGGCATTGCACCGCTTCATGAAGGGTACGCGCGGGGTAGGCCGGAACCCTGCGACAAATTTCCGCAAGAGCATGTAATTCTTCTTTACGCTGGGAGTCCGTTTCCGTTTCTTCCATCCTTGCAGCCAAGTCGGCATGTCGTTGCGCCCAAAGCATAATGGCATCGCTGACAGTGACAATAGCTTCGTAGAACGGGCGTACTTCGTTGGTCTGTTGTGGATTGTCCGGATCCAGAGCTTCCAATTTTTCCAGTGCCTCACCCCGAATATCTATAAAGCCACGTCGGATAACGCGACCGTAATCATGCACCCACTGCAGAGACGAACGGAACGAAGACGATTCATTGACGACATAACGAGGTCGAATGGCCTCTGCATCAGCAAAAAGTATGCTTCTCGTTTCTGGTGGTAGCATCCTGCTGAATTGCTCATGATAGGTTCTGCCGGTCCAGTAAGGGGCCACTTCTCGCTCCACCGCCTCAATATCTTCCAGACCGATGCCAGCCTGAGAGGTTTCGCGCGCTGCCAATTCCACAAGCACAGAGGAATAAAAATCTCCCTCCACCTCAGGGTACATGATGCTGTAGCGCGGGGCCTTGCCTATCCTCCCAGCCAGCAACTGATGCGGATCAATATGTACGCTGATGTTTTCTGCGATGTGCAGCAAAGCCTGAGCCCATCGCCATACCAGAGGGCGTCCTTCGGTTCTCTGCATGGAGCGCGTAAAATACAGAGCGCGTTGGCTGTCCAGCAGGGGAACGGCATCGCTGAATGTCGCCAGGATAGCCGCAATGCGGGGATGCTTCCGCTCGAATTTTTTTCCGTTTTCCGCATCCAGCACCGCACATTCATGCGGAGAAAGCATATCTCGCCCACACGAAGAAAAACTCGTTTCCATTTTCGTCTCCTTGATGCTCACCCTTCTGCACGAGCTTGGAGAAGGTCAGGCATAGTTATTGCTTAAGGTGCGTAGTTTTTCGGACCAGAGCTATCATATGTCCTCCATCGCCTTTTGCACGATCCTGTTGCTTATGATGTGGGCGTCTACACCGATGACCCCAGTGACAACCGTTTTCATGAGCTTCTCCTTATGGGGCTGCCTTGGCGTTGTTCCTCTTAAGCCGGCAACGGGCGTGATGGACCGTGTAGATGATGGAGCAGATGCCGAGTATCATGAAAACGCAGCTGGCCGAGCGAGTGAAGAAGATGTTCCAGTTATAGTTGCCCATCTGCATGGACTTGGCCAGAGCCGCCTCGCCGAGAGAGCCGAGAATACTGCCGAGGATGATCCCGGCAGGAGAATAATCCCTCTTCTTCATGACAAAGCCGACAAGACCAGCTATCAACATCACCCACACGTCGAACACGGAGTTGCGGATGGCATAGGCCCCAACGGTTGAAAGGATGAAGATGGTCGGCGTCAGATAGGATGTCGGAATCCTGAGCAGATTCACGATGGTTTTTGTTTCCACATAGCCGAGGAACAGAATGCACAGGTTCGCGAGCAGCATGCAGATAAACACGGTCCATACGAGATCGTGCTGCTGCACCATGATCAGCGGCCCAGGCTCCAAGCCGTGGATCATGAACACACTGATCATCATGGCCGTCACCGCGCCGCCAGGCAGGCCCAAGGCCAGCATGGGCACCATGGCCCCCCCGGTGGCGGCGTTGTTGCCGGTTTCCGAGGCAACCACGCCGCTCAGTTCGCCTTTGCCGAAATTCTCCGGGTTCTTTGACCATCGCTTGGCTTCGCTATAGCTCATGAACGCGGCAAGGGTGGTACCGATGCCGGGCAGAAGGCCGCAGAAAAATCCAATGAGCGATGAACGCAGAATGTTCACCCGCTGCATCCAGAATTCCTCAATGCCGGGGAACTCAATCTTGATCTTGGGCGGCACCGGCTTGGTGGAAATGGCCTTTCCCGCCTGTGCAAAGACTTCTGAGATGGAAAAAAATCCAAGAATCAGTGCCAGATAGTGGATACCCGCGGTAAGTTCAATGGTGTTGAAGGTATAACGGTAGGTGCCGCCCACGGGATCGGTGCCCACGGTGGCCAACACAAGGCCGATGCAGACCGATATCCACCCTTTCAGGGCGCTTTTGGCGCCGACCGTCGAAGACACCGCCACGGCGAAAAAGATGAGCGCGAACATCTCGGGCGGGCCGAAGGCGCTAATGGCCCAACGGGCAATATACTGGGTGCCGGCCATCATGAGAATGCAGGAAAAGATGCCACCGAGAGCCGAGCAGACTACGGCCGCGCCGATGGCCTTGCCGGCCTTGCCCTGTTTTGTCAGGGGGTAACCGTCAAAGGCCGTGGGCGCGTTCTCGGCCGCGCCCGGTATGTTGAAGAGAATAGCCATGACCGCTCCGCCGTATGTGCCTGAACAATACATCACAGCGTAAATCATGATGGCCTGTGTGGCGGTGAGATACATGGTGAAGGGCAGGATCATGGCCCCGAGCGTCACCACGCTTATTCCCGGCAGCGCACCAAAGAACAGGCCACCAAACAGCGCGGCAAAAAACAGGAACACGTTGACAGGGTCAGAGAACAGAAACTGTATGCCGATAAGAATTTCATTCATGGTGTTTCTCCAAGCGTCCTGTCGAACCCGGGATCCCGGGAAAACAAACCGGGGCGGGGAACATCGTGAGGACTTGCCGGTTCAGGCCACGCGAGACACCTCCTACCTGTACATCAGCTCGCTGATGAAGGAGTTGATGTCATAAAAAACGCCCCAGTTTCCCAACGGAAACGGGACGTACAAGTACTTGCTGAACAGGACGATAATGACCACCGCCGTGCAGCCTGTGACCACGCCGAGCCTAAGGAATTTTCTTTCTCCCAGCAGCCAAGTATAGAGCGGCAAAAATAGTATAGTGGCCATGTAAAAGCCAATGTGCGGCAGCAGAAGGGCATACAGCAACGGAACGCCAAAGACGGCCGCATTTCTGAACAGGTTCACCTCTAAAAGAGGCCTAGAAACCTCGGCCTCAATGCCGGGATCATCAGGTGGGGCTCCTTGGACCAGCCTGTAGACGAAGAGACAGGCCGCGCTAAATGCCATGCACAGGGCCACGGCCTTGGGCCAGCCGTCCGCGCCGTACTTGTACAGCGGCAGCGGTACGGAAAACTCGGCCGCTGCGAGCCAGGCGCAGAGGGAAAAACCGGCAACGACCAGGAACTCTATGAAATATTGAACCCGCCAATCACACATGCTGCAACCCCTCATCGTTTAGTCCGCCGGACCACACGGCAGGACAGGCTGTGGCCCGGCAAAAGGGAACGTCAGCGCTTGGCGTACCCCATTTCTTCATACAGCCTGGCATAGGTTTCCATCATACCCCTGATGAATTCCTTGCACTCTTCGGCATTGCGGGTCTTGGTATCGGCGGGATAGCGGACTTTGACGTATTGCTGAAACTGTTCGGACTTGAATCCGGCCTCAAAGGCGTCAAGCAGGTATGCTGCGATGGGTTTCGGCAGGTTGCCGTGAATGTAGAACCCGCGAACTTTGTAGAGGTTGGTCATCTTGGGGTTAAGTTCCTTGATGCAGGGAATATCCTTGAATTCTGCGGGACGAACATCGGTAAAGGAGATGACGGGCTTCATGTCTTTTGACTCAAGGTACGGGGCCACGTCGCCGGGCTGCTCCAGGAGAGCATCCACATGGGAACCAACAAGAGCGGCGTATCGCTCGGCCGGCTGGTCAAAGCTGATGTGGCGCAGTTTGATGCCCGCCGCCTGCTCCAACTGGCTGGCCTGCATCTCCTCCAGATTGCCACGCTGAGCGATGTTGCCGAGGGTAACCTCCCCGGGATGCTCCTTGGCGTATTTGACAAAACTGTTCCAGTCGGTAAAGCGCGTTTCTCCGGGCCGGATGTAAATCTGGCTGTAGACGATCATGGATATCGTCAGGGGAACGTAATCCTTTGTCGGATCCTGCTTGAGGATGCCGGAGACGTAGTGGGTCACGGCGTCGTCGTTATACTGCAGAAGCGTGTAGCCGTCCGCAGGCGCGCTCCAGAACTGGGCAAAACCCACAGTGGCGTTGCCACCCGGCTTGTTAACAATGGTGATGGGCACACCGATGTACTCGCTGACCTTGGGCAGAAATGCCCTGGCCATCTGGTCAGCGCCGCCGCCCGCGCCGAAGGGAACAATCACCGTGACCGGACGGCGCGGATAGTTGGCCGGCTTTTCCGCCGCCACGGCGTTCGTGGCAAAGACGAAGCTCATGCAGGCCGCAAGAACCAGTGTGGGGACTTTTTGAAAAAAGGGTGTTGTCTTCATGATGATCCTCTCCTTGTTGTCGTGGACATGCGATAATTTCTGCGGCATCACGGCAGAGAAGTTTTTCCCCAACGCCTAGCCGTTACAGCCCGCTTATTGCACCGTGGTGCCGGGAGCCTGCGAAAAGCCGCCCGCGCCGCAATTGGCGCTTTCTATAACTGCCGGTTGATCGTTCCCTCCCAAGTATCCACTCTGGCCTTTTCGGACTCGTCGGGCGAAACCCACTTTGTGGTGACCGTCTTGACCTTGGTGTAAAAGCGCATTCCGTCCCGGCCGAGCACATGCAGGTCTCCGTAGAAGGAACGCTTGTGCCCGGAAAAAGGGAAGAATCCCAGAGGGACGGGAATTCCCACATTGACGCCCACCATGCCGCCGTCTGTCCGGCGGGCGAACTCGCGGGCGTAATGGCCGCTTGCGGTAAACACCGAGGAACCGTTGGCGAAGGGGTTGGCGTTCATCAGGGAAATACCTTCCTCAAAATCCTTGCAGCGCTTGACGCACAGCACTGGCCCGAATATCTCCTCATCACCCACGCTCATACCGGGCTTTACATGGTCAAGAACGGTCGCCCCGACGAAGAACCCGTTTTCAAAGCCCGCCGGCCGGCAGCCGCGTCCGTCAAGAACCAGCGAGGCTCCCTGTTCCACGCCCCTGGTTATCCACTCTTCCACAAAAGCCTTGTGAGCGGCGCTGACAACAGGCCCAAGCTGGGTGGCCGGATCGTAGGCCGCGCCGACAACCAGTTCCTGGGCCAGTTTTTTCATGATCCGGACAAATTCGTCCGCCACCGACTCCTGAACAACCACCGCCGGAAGGGCCATGCAGCGCTGCCCGGCGCAACCGAAGGCGGAATTGACCACTCGGCGCGCCGTCCATTCCAGAGGGGCGTCCTCCAGTATCAGGGCGTGATTTTTGGCTTCCACCAAACATTGAACCCGTTTTCCGGCAGTCGCGGCGGCGGCGTAAATTTTCCTGCCGACGGATTCCGACCCTACAAAGCTGACGCCGTCGATGTCCTTGTGATCTATCAGGGCTGTCAGCTCTTCCCGGCTGCAGGTCACGAGGTTGACCACTCCCTTGGGCAGACCGGCTTCAACAAGAAGCTCAAGCAGTCGCATGCCGGTCTGGGGAACCATGGTGGCGGCCTTGAGCACCATGCAGTTTCCGGACACGATACAGGACGGAACAAACCAGCCGAAGGGAATCATGGCGGGGAAATTATACGGGGCAATGCCCAGAAAAACCCCTACCGGTTCCCGGTACAGGCTGATGTCGTGACTTCTGGCGGCCTCCATCAGAGAATAGCCCTGCAATTCCAAAGGGGCGCTCACGGAAAGCTCGCAGGCTTCGATCACCTTGAAGACGTCGCCGCGTGATTCCTCCAGATTCTTGCCCATCTCCGTGGCGAGCAACACGGACAGTTCCTCGAAATGGGAATTCACAAGCTCCCGAAACCTGAAAATGACCTGGGTGCGCACGGCCACAGGTTTTGAAGACCATCCGGGGAAAGCGGCCAGGCAGGAGGCGACGGCCGCCTCCACCTCTTCGCTGGAGCAGACGGGGGCCTCGGCAATCTGCTCCCCCGTGCTGGGGTTCATCACAGCCGTGTACTTTTGGGAGCGGGAATCTTTCCAGACATTATCCACGCAGTACTGCAATCGTTTGACAGCCATTTTCATCTCCTTCAGAATTATGGTTAAAATATCTTTTCCGCCCTTGGGGGCCGAGATTTGTCCTGACGGTCTGGTTCTGTTGGAGGATGCCCGCAGCTCATGTCCCCGCCCTATGCCTTTTCCCAAAAAATATCAAGATAAATTTTCTAATATTTGGTTATTTTTATTGTGCGCGTGAGGGCAATGCCGCACGCGCGGAGCCGCTTGCTCAATTCAGCCGTCATTTGTGTATGATGGGCAATTCCGGCATAATTACCGTGACAACGTAAGGAGTTGATTGCGCATTCCTGATGATTGTGTCACTCTTGCGAGAAGCGGCCCAACCCATCAACCGGCGATCGGAGGCAGAATGTTCGCGCCTGCCAGCAAGGACAAAATATCAACACAAATCATGCGGCAGATCAAGGATGCCGTCATGCAGGGCAAACTCAAGCCAGGCCAGGCCCTGCCGCGGGAAAAGGAACTGGTTGCCCAGTTCGGCGTCAGCAAACATACGTTGCGGGAGGCCTTGCGTTCCCTGGAAACGCTCGGTCTCATCACGATCAGGCGCGGGGCCGGCGGCGGCCCTGTGGTCAGCGAAATAGACTGGGCCACGGCAAGGGATTATTTTTCCAGCTTTTTGTATTTTCAAAAGTTTACGCTCGCGGATATCTCCGAGGTTCGCAAGCTGGTGGAGCCGTATATCGCCCGCAAGGCGGCCGAACATATTACCCGTGATAACTTTGAAGAGCTGCGCGCCACGCACGAGGCCTGCGTCAAGGACTTTCATTCCAACGGAAACGTGATCCGCAACGAAACCGAAGTGCGGTTTCATGTTCTCCTCGGCAAGTACGCGGCCAATCCGTTTTTGTGGGTCATGCTTGACTTCGTCAACAACATGCTGGCCGACGCCAAACACAAGCTCAAGCCCGGAAAGGATTTTTCCGCCAGGGTCATTGAAGCCCATCAGCGAATCCTTGACGCCATTGAAAGCCGGAACCCTGAAGCCGCCGCGCGGATGATGTACGACCACATCCGCGAGGTGGAAGAAGGCCTGAACCTGCTTGAAAAATAGGCCCCCGACTTTTTTGCCCCAGGAGGATCCCATGCCGGAAATTCGGCATAACATTATTGACGACATCCCGCCGCTGACCACGGAGTCCTGGAGGACATTCCGGATTATGGCCGAAATGGTGGAGGGCTTTGACACGTTGAACACGCTTGACGTCAACTGTATTTCCATTTTCGGCTCGGCCCGCGCCGCGCCTGACAGCCGGACCTACAGGGACGCGGAAAAAATGGCCGCCGACCTTGCGCGGGCCGGATTCGGCATCATCACCGGCGGCGGACCGGGCATAATGGAGGCGGCCAACAAGGGCGCGCGCGAGGCGGGGGGCGTGTCCGTGGGGCTGCACATCCATCTTCCCCACGAGCAGGACTGTAACGAGTATGTGACGACGCGTTGCGATTTCAAATATTTTTTCGTCCGCAAGCTCATGTTCGTCAAATACGCCTTGGCCTATGTGGTTATGCCCGGCGGAATGGGCACCGTCGACGAACTCTCGGATGCCTTTGTGCTGGCGCAGACGGGCCGCACGCGGCGGTTCCCCATAATTCTTTATGATTCCGCCTACTGGAGCGGGCTGCTGAAATGGCTGCGCACATCCATGACCGGGGAGGGCTTTATCCGGGAGGAGGAGATGGACCGCCTCATTACCGTCTGCGACACGCCGGAGGAAGTGGTCAGCCATCTGTCGAGGATTATTGTTGCATAGGCCGCTGCCCCGCGTTTTCGCACCGGCCGGCCCTGTGCCGGCCCCGCCGGGCGGCCGCTCCTGGGAGGAGCTGATGGGCAGGGCACTGATCCTTGCCCGGTGGGGCGCGGAGGCCGGGGAGGTGCCAATCGGCGCGCTGGTGGCAGGGCGGGGGGGAGACATCCTCGCCGAGGCCCACAACGCGCCGATTGGTCTGAGCGATCCCACGGCCCATGCGGAAATTCTGGCCCTGCGCGCGGCGGGCGGGGTATTGGGCGACTACCGCCTCAAAGGCTGCGTCCTCGTCGTCACGCTGGAGCCCTGCCCCATGTGCGCGGCGGCCCTTGCTCACGCGCGGCTGGACGGCCTTGTTTTCGGCGC
>JAISXC010000115.1 GCA_031270875.1 Desulfovibrio sp. | reverse complement strand
GACTTGTTCGCTGCCATGCCCGTGCTTCTGGCGATTTCCAGCACACTGGAATTCAACTGCTCCATGGCGAGCAGGATGTCGTTGATACGCCTGCCTTGGACAGCTGCGCCTTCCCTGATATTCAAGGTACTTCCGGAAATGGCGGCTACCGCCGATTTCATTTCGTGAGCGGCGTTTTCCAGGTGGGAAGCAGCCTGCATCATGTTGCTGGTGGCTTCGTCGGCCTTGACCATGGCCTGCTTTGCTTCCTGGGCGGCTTTTTGGGCGGATTCCGCCTGGGCCAGGGCTTCAGCCTCCTTGGCCTGGATTTCGGCGAACCCGTTGTGCAGGTTGCGGGCCATATCCAGCAGGGATTTTTGCAGGGCAGTGACTTCATCCGCGCCATCGACGGCAAGGACCACTTTGAGGTTGCCTCCGGCGATTTCCTGGGCGGCGTCAGTAGTATTCTTGAGCGGGCGGGAGATGGAGCGCACGGTGAAGAAGCACAAAGGCAACAGGATGAAAAGGACCAGACCAAGTACGCTGCCCACGACGATCAGCATACGGCTGAACAGCTTGCCGGACATGCGCTTTGTCATGTCGGCCTTATAGGCATCAATATTGTCTATATAAATGCCTGTTGAAATCCAGAGGTCGGTACCCGGAATCATTTCCACGTAGGCCAGTTTGGGAGCATTGGACACACTTCCACCCGGCTGGGGCTTGCCGAAAATAAAGGAGACGAAACCACCGCCTTTCCGGGCAGCCTTGTTCAGATCGCTGACATAATACACGCCTCCGGCATCCTTTGTCTGCCCGAGATCTTTGCCGACCAGCTTGGGCTGCACAGGATGCACAAAAACGACCGTGCCCCTATAAACGAAATAATAGCCGGACTTGTCGGTTTCGAAGCGGATCTCATTGATATAGTTGCCGATAATTTCTGCCTGCCGGGCAGGATCCTCGACTCCCGCAAGCGCCTTGCCGAGAGCCACGGCAATGGTGTGTGTGCCGAGCTGCAGTTTGTTTTTTTCCCCTTCAAGCATCACCCGCTCGGCGTCGGCAAGCCCGCTGTCCTGGACGCTTTCAGCCGTAAAGATGATGGTGACGATCAATGCTGCGATGCACAGCAGCAGAATGCTGATGATGGCAGTAATACGCGTTCCTATGGAATATTTACGAAGCATGTCTGACCTGACCGTTTTTAACGAAAATCGGGCGAAATCGCCTTCTGTGACGTCTTCCGCGCGCATACCCCTGAAAGACAAGACAGATAATACGCAGGCAGAGAGTTTGCGCAAGCGTTTTTATCTATATGAGATTATTGACTAATTATATAATTATATTTACCTTCTGAATTTCGATATTTTCGACGACGACCCCGACCGCCCGTTCATTTCTCTGGACAAGGGCAACCCTGGGCATTGCCGCCGACATAGCCGAAGTCGTGACCCACATGGATCATGAGGACAGGGATGTGGACGCCGACGAGGCCGCGATCTTCTTTGCCGCGACCATCGCGGGCAACGTCATGAGCAAGAGTTACATGCGGGGGCTGGCGGACATCGTTGAAGTTCTCGCCAATCCGAAGATGCGCGCGGAGGGCTTTGCCCAACGCTTCGCCGGTTCCTTCGTGCCCTCGGCCATCGCGGAAGTCGCCCGGCAGCAGGACCCGTACCGGCTTGAAATCAACTCCATGCTTGACGGCATGAAGGCCCGCATCCCCGGCCTGGCCAAAGACCTGCCCGTTCGCCGCGACCTGTGGGGCAGGCCCATCAGCTACCGCAGCGGCCTGGGGGCGTTCTACGACGCCGTTTCGCCCATCACCGGCGCTGAGTTGCTCAATGACCGCGTTTTGCCTTTCTTCACTTCACAGGAAATGGGCATATTCGCATCCTGACGGACAGAGGCACGGAATACTGCGGAAAGCTTGAAAAGCATGATTATGAGCTATACCTTGGTGTAAACGGCATAGAGCATACCAAGACCCGGCATCCGCAGACAAACGGCATCTGCGAACGCTTCCACAAAACCATCTTGCAGGAGTTTTATCAGGTTGCCTTCCGGCGGAAACTGTATCATTCTCTGGAAGAGCTACAGGCCGATCTGGACGCATGGATAGACTGGTACAATTCTGAGAGGACACATCAAGGCAAAATGTGCCGCATGTCATGGCGCTGTTCAAATATCCGGCAGCATGCCTTTGAGCATCCCCTGCCCGGTGGATTCCAGCACCGCCCGCCACATATCCGAATAAATATTCATCGTGCGGCGTTTGCGCGTCACCAGTTCCAGCGGCAGATGCACGTAGCGTCCCTGCAGTTTGGCCACAACCATGTCCGTGCGGCCGGCCATGGCCGCATGCACGGCGTATTGCCCCAGGAAACCGCAGTACACCTTGTCATTGGCGACAGCGGGCACGGAACGTATGATATAGCTCGGATCAATGTATTTTATGGAATGCTGCATCCCGCGGGCATCAAGATAGGCTTTTATTTCCCGGCGCAACAACTCGGCGATGTCCCCGAGCACGGGATTGCCCGAGGCGTCGGTGGCCGTGTTTCTGGCGAGCAGATGCTGGCCAGCGCCTTCGGCCGTGACGATGACCGCGTGTTTGCGCGAGAGCAAGCGCTCTTCCAGCGCGGGCAGAAGGCCGCCCTCGCCGTCCAGGGTAAAGGGCGCCTCGGGGATCAGAACAAAATTCACCTCCTTGAGGGCCAGGGACGCGCGCGCGGCGATGAAGCCCGATTCCCGCCCCATGAGCTTGACAAGGCCGATGCCGTTGGGGGTGCCGCAGGCCTCGGTATGGGCGCATTCAATGGCCTCCGTGGCCTTGAAAACGGCGGTTTCAAAGCCGAAGGACTGGGGGATGAAATTGATGTCGTTGTCGATGGTTTTGGGTATGCCGATAATGGCGATCTTGAGCCCCCGCCTGCGCACTTCCGCGCTGACGGAAAGGGCCGCGCGCATGGTCCCGTCCCCGCCGATGATAAAAAGGGCATTGACGTTGCAGCGCTCCAGAGTATCCACGATTTCCTCGGCCGGCTGCGGCCCCCGGGAAGAGCCGAGCATGGTTCCGCCGAAACGGTGGATGTCCGCCACCATGGCGGGCGTGAGTTCCACAAGGCGGTGCTTGTATTTGGGGATGAAGCCTTCCAGGCCATAGGGGATGCCCAGCACCGAGGGAACGCTGTAGGCGTGAAAGGCCTCCATCACAATGGCGCGGATGACGTCGTTGATGCCGGGGCACAGGCCGCCGCAGGTGACAATGGCGCACTTGGCGCGGGTGGTGTCAAAATAGAGTTTTCTGCGCGGCCCCGCGGCTTCAAAGACGTTGCTGGAGCGGCCTCCGCCGTCCTCGCTCAGTTCGTCGTCCACAACAATCCGGAACTGCGCATCGTCGGCCCAGGTTCTGTAGGGCAGGCGCGATTCAAGCTTGCGCGGGCCAAGGGTACGGATGGCGGTGTTGAGTGCCTGGTTTCTGCTCATGGCGAACCTCGCTGAAAATTTGCCCGGTGCGGATGGGGGCTGCGTCGCTTGAAATTTTTTCGCCAGCTTTTTATACTGATTTCTTCGCGCCGCCGCAAGAGAGCGGACGCCAATTCGGGAGGTGTTTGTGCCGGTTGTCCGCAAAAGTTTGCTGCAGTTGATCTTTTCGGGCGCGTACCTGCTGCGCTGGAACGACAAGCTCCGCCCCTCGGAGCTGCTGGAAATCGACAAGCAGGCGCACAAAATGCTTGTGGCCTGCATCCTGTGGAACGAAAGCGCCCGCCACCTTCCCGGGGCCGGGCGGCGGGACCTGGCCGCGGAGATCATTGAAGGCGGTCTTTTTGACTATTTCTACCGTCTTGTCATCACGGACATCAAACCGCCCGTTTTTTACCGCATCAGGGAAAACCCGGAGCACTACCGCAGACTGACGGACTATGTCCTCGCCAGGCTTGAGCCGCCGCTCTCCCCACTGGGGCCGTTCTGGGAACGGTGCCGCGCCTGGCACCGCGCGGAGGAGGAAGACACCCCCGCCCGCCGCATTCTCTCGGCGGCGCATCTTTTCGCCTCCCGCTGGGAATTCGCTCTCATCAAACCCCTGAACGGTTTTGACGACGAAATGGAAGACATCGCCGGTTCCTTTGAAGACCGCCTGGCCGCATTCAGGGATCTCGCGGGCGCGGAGGCGCTGCTCTCCCCAGGTTCGGCCCTGGCCGGGCTGGCCAACCACTGCGGGCGGCTGCGCTTTCAGATACGCTGGTCGCAGGCTCCGCGCATCCCCGCCACATCCGTGCTCGGCCACATGTTCGTGGTGGCCGCCCTTGCCTATTTTTTCAGTCTTTCCGTGGGGGCCTGCCGCGCCCGCGCGGTCAACAATTTTTTCTGCGGGCTCTTTCACGATCTGCCTGAACTGCTCACCCGTGACATCATCTCGCCGGTCAAGCGGTCGGTGAGCATTCTGCCCCCCATTCTCAAGGAATATGAAAGAGAGGAACTGGAGAGGAGGATTTTCCGCCCTTTGCGGCAGGAAGGCTTCGTTTCTCTGGTGGAACGGATTTCCTACTATCTCGGCCTTGAAGTCGGCTCGGAATTTCACGAAAGCGTGCGCGAGGGCGGGCGCGTGACCAGGATAAGAGGATTCGCCGCCCTGCAGGAGGCATGCAACGACGATGCCCTTGATCCAAAAGACGGGGAGATGCTCAAGGCCTGCGACTGGTTGGCCGCTTTTCTGGAGGCGCACAGCTCCATCCGCAACGGCGTTTCCTCGCCGCATTTGCAGGAGGCTCTGGCCCGCTTGAAGGCGGATTTGGGCAAAAGTCCGCTGGAGTGTCTGCGCCTTGGTTCCCTGCTGGCGGATTTCGACTGACGAGCGGCGTGCGTGGGGCATCGCGTCCGTAGTCGTCCTCATAGCGCACGATGTCGTCCTCTCCGAGATAGGGACCGCTCTGCACCTCGATAATTTCCAGCGGCAGCTTGCCGGGGTTGCCCAGGCGGTGCTTCTGCCCAAGGGGAATATAGGTTGACTGGTCCTCGTGCAGCAGTATGGTCTTTTCCCCCACAGTGACGTGCCCTGTGCCGCGCACGACAACCCAGTGCTCGGCCCGGTGATGGTGCATCTGCAGGGAGAGCGTCGCGCCGGGATTGACCATGATGCGCTTGACCTGGAAACGATCGCCCCGGGCTAGGGTTTCATACCAGCCCCAAGGCCTGAACACGCGCAGATGAGTGTCCTTTTCCACGCGCCCGGCCCGCGCGAGGCGCTCGACGATGCCCTTGATTTCCCGCGAACGCTTCTTGTCCGCCACCAGAACGGCATCGCCGGTTTCCACAACCACCAGATCGCTCACACCCAGCGCCGCCACAAGGCGGCCGCTGGAGTGCAGATAGCTGTTTTCCACAGCTTCCGCAATGACGTCGCCCATAAGCGCATTGCCTTCCATATCCTTGTCGGCTCCGGCATAAACGGACTCCCAGGTCCCCATGTCGCTCCAGGCGGCGTTGAGAGGCATAACGGCCGAAAGATCGGTTTGTTCCATGACGGCGTAGTCGATGGAATCTGACGGGCAGGCGGTAAAGGCGCGCGCCTCGAGACGCGTGAAATCTGCATCCCTGCGGCGTCCCGCAAAGGCTTTGCGGGCATGTTCGCAGATCAGCGGAGCGTGGCGCTCCAACTCCTCCAGATAGACCCGCGGCGCAAAAAGAAACATGCCGCTGTTCCAGTAATGCCCGCCCCGGGTCAGCATGGCGCGGGCGTCCTCAAGCCGGGGCTTCTCCACAAAACGGCGGACGGCATAGCCTTCCTGCAAGGCTTCGCCGGGCTCAATCCAGCCGTAGCCGGTTTCAGGGCTGTCAGGCTCGACGCCGAAAGCCACAAGCCTGCCGCCGGCGGCGAGGCGCGCGGCGCGGCCAACGGCTCCGGCAAAGGCGTTCGCGTCGCGCAGGGCGTGGTCGGAAGGCAGCACCAGCAGCAACGGCGCGTCACCGCTGGAAAGCGCATCCCTCCGTTCCCCGCCGGACGGGGGGGCGGCGAAAGCGTCCACAACGGCCAGCGCCGCCGCGGCAATGGCGGGCGCGGTATTGCGCCCCACCGGTTCAAGAATGATATCCGCAGCCGCGAAACCGGCGTCCTGCAACTGCGCGGCGGCAAGAAACCGCTGTTCCTCATTGCAGACGACAACAGGGGGAAGCGCGCTGGGCAGGGCCTGTATTCGGCGCAGAGTGTTGCCGAAAAGACTGTAGCCTCCCAAATCCATAAATTGCTTGGGATACAGGCTGCGGGAGAGGGGCCAGAGGCGGGTGCCCGACCCGCCGCACAGCACCACGGGACATAATTTCATGAAGGCTCTCCTGAGAGGTTACGGCGCCGCCGTTTTTTTGCTGCGCAGCATGGGTTTGCCCAGGCGCAGTTCTTCCGTGATGCTGGGTATCTCCGCCGCCCGCTGCTCGTTGCCGCGCAGAAGCACCAGTATCGTCAGGTTTCTTCCGCTGCGCTGCATCCTGGTGCGCAGGCCGCGGCCTTCCAGGCGTTGGCGCAGGGCGTCCGCGCTGTCTTCATCCCGCAGAACAGCCACCTGGAAGACGTAGTCGTGCATGACTTCTTGCGGCGCCGGGCGGGCTGATTCGTTTTCCGGCATTGTACGGACGACGTCCGCCGTCTTTTCCTCGGGAGGCGCCGCAGATTTGAGCGGCTGCTGCTGAGAGCCGGACGCCGGGCGATTTTTCAACACCGAGGCGAAGCGCAGTTCTTCGGGAGAAAGAATTTTATCTTGTATTTTACGGGAATCGGCATCAGCAACGCCTTGTCCGGGGAGGGCTTCGGCGATCGCGCTTTTCCGGTCCGCAAACTGCTGTTCAAGAGAGGATCTGCCGCGCATCACCCCCGCCAGATAGGCCAGGGCAACGGCCACGACAATGAGGACGCACGCGCCCACCAGAGAGGAGAAACGCAGACCCGGGCCGCCGCACAGCGTCCCGCTAGGCTGCCCGTCCACGCATCTTCCCCGCGCGGGCTTTTTCAAGCCAACGGTACCATGCCTCAAGCCCCTCGCCGCTGCGACAGGAAAGCTCGAAAATATCGAGAGTTCTGTTGAGTTTTACGGCAAAAGCGCGAGCCCGGGCGAGATCAAAGTCCACATAAGGCAAAAGGTCAATCTTGTTCAGCACCATTGCCTTGGCCAGGTTGAAAAGCAAGGGGTATTTTTCCGGTTTGTCGTCGCCTTCGGTAACGCTGAGCAGGGCGATCTTGGCGTCCTCGCCGCAGTCAAATTCCACAGGGCAGACAAGATTACCCACGTTTTCGATAAAAAGGATATCCACTCCGTCGAGGCTGATTTTGTCCAGCGCCCGGGAAACCATATCGCTGTTCAGGTGGCAGCCGCCCTCGGTGTTGATCTGCACGGCCTGGGCGCCGGTGGCGGCCACACGCTCGGCGTCGTTGCTGGTCTGCAGATCCCCCTCAATGACGGCCATGCGAAATTTGCCCGCCAGATCGCGCAAGGTGCGTTCCAGCAGGGAGGTTTTTCCCGCTCCGGGGGAGCTGATAAGGTTCAGGGCCAGAATGTCGTGCCCGAGCAGGCGCTCCCGCACCTTGTCCGCCATTTTTTCATTGGCGTCCAATACGTTGCGTATTACCGGAATCTGCATTGTCTTGATTTCCTCTTCAAAGCGCTTCAAGGCGGCTCAGTATCATTTCCTTGCCCTGCTCCACAATATGGCCGAAAAGCTCTCCGCAGCCGGGGCAGGGTGTGGTGAGCGCATCCTGGCCGTCCCCTCCGAAAATCGCGCCGCAGAAGGGACAGCGCAGACGGACCGGCAGGCGGACAAGCTCAAGCCGCGCCTGCTCATGCGTCGTGCCCCAAGTGAGGGCCTCAAAGCAGCAGCGCAGGGCCTCCGGCATGATCCCGGCGAGGGCGCCGTATTCCACCCGCGCCGCGAGCAGGCGTGTGCAGTCGCGGCGGGCGATTTCCTCTTCCGCCATGGAAAGCAGGCTCCGGGCAAGGGCCATTTCATGCATGATGAATATGTACTCCAAATTCGCGGCTCCGTCAAAGGACCATTCTTGCCATTTGGCGCAAAAGGGCTATACTGCTTCCTGCGCCGGCGTCTTGCATGTTTCCGTCCCGGCCGGGAAAATTGTTTGTTCGCGTTTGCTGCCCGCGGGAGACCGTATATGAACAAAAGTCTTCTGGCCCTTCTTCTGGGCGTGTGCGTTGTAGGGATGGGTCTGCTCATGTATCAGGAAAAGCGGGAGAATTCGCGCCCGGAAAAGCCGATTCAGGCCGACGCCGCGGCAGGCAGACGGGCGGACCAGCTCCCTCCCGCGCCGCAGGAGCCGCGCGCCGTGCCGGTTCTCCCGCAGGCGGGGCGACCGGCAACGCCGGCCCAGGCCGGAAGCGCCGTTGAGACGCCGCACAGGGCAAACGCCTCCTTGGCGGCCGGAAACCCGGCTGTTCCCCGGCCGGGAAAGGAGAGCGGCGGGGCAAGGGCCGGTGAGACAAAGCCCCGGGAGGAGAAAAATTCCGGCGGGGAAAAAATCCCGGTAACGGA
>JAISXC010000085.1 GCA_031270875.1 Desulfovibrio sp. | reverse complement strand
AATCATGCCTGCAAAAGATTTTTCGCGGCGCGCACGGCGCCCACCGCGTCGACGGCGTAGGCGTCGGCCCCGATGGCTTCAGCGAAAGCCTGCGTGACGGCCGCTCCCCCCACCATAACCCTGATGGGCAGGGTGCGCTCCCTGACAAGGCGTATCGTGTCTTCCATACGTATCATGGTGGTTGTCATCAAGGCCGACAGCCCGATAATATGCGCATTGTGCCGTACCGCGCAAGTCACAATGACCTCGGCAGACACGTCCTTGCCCGCGTCAATCACTTCAAATCCGTGATTCCCGAGCAAAAGCGCCACAATGTTTTTGCCGATATCATGGATATCCCCCTCCACCGTGGCCATAACCACAACAGGCCGGGTTTTTGAATCCTGCTGGCTCTCCAGAAGCGGTTTCAGATGCGCAAAGGCAGTCTGCATGGTTTCCGCGGAGCGGATAAGCTGTGGCAAAAAGTATTCACGGCGCTCGTAGCGCGCGCCCACTTCCGTGATGGCCGGAAGCAGCGCATCCTGCATCAGCAGGAATGGTTTTGTTCCTTTGGCCATCTCGGCGTCGAGAAAATCCAGCACATTTTCCTTGTCGCCGTTCAGCACCGCTTCATAGAGATTCGCGCTCGCGCGCTTTTTGCCCGTATTCTCCGCCGGTCTGCCTTCATGTTTCCAGACGGCGTACGAATTGATAAAGGCTGTCGCGTCCTTGTCATCCCCTTTAAGTACGGCAATGGCCTCCATCGCTTCCCGCACGCGCGGGGCGGAAGGGTTGGCTATGCAGGAGTTGAGGCCCGCTCCCGCGGCCAGCGACAAAAACGTGGCGTTGAGCAGATCCCGCGCCGGCAGACCGAAAGAAATGTTGGACAGGCCGATTGTCGTCGGCAGCCCTTCCCTGCGGCACCATTTCGCCATTTCCAGGCATTCTCTGCCTCCGTCAGCCGCGGAGGACACGGTCAGGGCCAATATGTCAACCAGGATCAGGCGTCTGGGGATGTCAAGCTTTTCAGCCTGCGTTATCAGTTCCTCGACAATGCGGATCCGTTCAGCTGCCTTGCGGGGCAACGCCGCTCCCTTGAGAGGCAGGAGAATAAACGGGGCGCCGAAATTTCTGCACAGCGGCCCAAGGGTTTCCATACGCCCCTGCTCGCCGCTGACTGAGTTGACGAGAAAGGAGCCCGGGCACCAGGGCAACGCGGCGGCTATGGCGTCGGCATTTGAAGAATCCAGCGAAAGCGGGTGGGGCAAGCGCGCGGAAAGAAGGCGTACCAGTTCCGGCAGCAGGCTTGCTTCATCCGCCGGAGA
Source organism: Desulfovibrio sp. (assembly GCA_031270875.1). The sequence goes on along the minus strand of JAISXC010000085.1, from coordinate 1,745 downwards.
AACGCCGGCATTGACATCCAGCACGCGCGCGCCCGCGGCCGCCTGTTCATCCGCCAGCCGCAGGACTGTGGTGAAACAGCCTTCCCGCAGTTCTTGAGTCAGGGTTTGTTTGCCCGTCGGATTAATGCGCTCTCCGATAATGACGAGAGGCTCATCCGCTCCGATACGCACCAGATGTGAGCGGCTTGTCAGACTGACGGCGGTTTCCGGCGCCGTGGGGGCGCTTTCACGACGTACATGGCGCACGGCAGGCAATAACGCCGCCAGATGCTCCGGCCCCGTGCCGCAGCATCCGCCGAGCACGCGCGCTCCCTTCGCGGCGAAAATTGCCGTCTTTTGCGCGAATTCCTCTGGCCCTAGGGGAAAAATCGTCTCGGCACCGCGCAGTTCCGGCAGGCCGGCATTGGGTTCGGCCAGGACGGGGCAGGAACAGACAGACAGCATTTCTTCAATGACGGGGAGCATCTGCGCGGGGCCGGCACTGCAATTGGTGCCGACGACCTCCACGCCCATATTCTGCATTGTCTCGGCAAAAACGGCGGGTGTGGAACCGGTCAGACTCAGGCTTTGCTCAAAAGTCATGGATACCATAAGCGGCAGGTCGCATTCCCGCCGCGCCGCCACAACGGCGGCTTTGGCTTCCGCCAGATCAAACTGGGTCTCAATGAAAATCAGATCCGCTCCGCCGGCGACAAGTCCTCTGATCTGCCGGGCAAAGGCGTCAATGCACTCCCGCGGTCCAATTTCGCCCAAGGGCTTTATAAATTGCCCCGTGGGCCCCACATTTCCGGCGACAAAACAGGGTCTTCCAAGTTCGCGTCCGGCCTGGCGCGCTATCTCAACCAGCTTTTTGTTGATTGAAAAGACATCCGCATTTTTCGGCAGCTTGTAAGGATTGCCCCCAAAAGTGCAGGAGGTTACAATATTCACGCCGGCACTCAGATAGGCCTTGTGAATCGTGCGCAGCAAATCCGGATTCGCAAGGCAGAACATTTCAGGGCTCACGCCGGCCGGCATTCCGGCCTTTTGCAGCATGGTCCCCATTGCGCCGTCCAGCAAAAGGATATGTCCCGATGAAAGCTCCTGTCTGAATGTCATGGGTTTTGCCTGCGGCGCGGCGGAAATAATTTCCTGTTATTGCTGAAAAGCGTTGAAAAAAATGCATTAAAACGATACGGTGTCATCATCGTTTTTTCGGCCCAGAACCTGATTACAGCAATTATATCCAGTTTTTATATTTATACAATAGCTGCAATCTGCCGTTGGTGATTCGGATTTGGCCACCGGTGCGCAAGTATGATGAGAAGCAAAAAAAATAGCAAGGCAGAGGTAACGCCGGCGATCAAGGTCATGCCGCCGTCGAGAGAGGCGTCTGAAGACGGGGAGGATGTATTCGATCCGTTGGATGTACTCCCCGAGGACAGCTTGAGGGCGGATGATTGTTCCGGTCCGTCCCTGCCTGTCCCTGCCGGCTCCCGCCTGCCCAGGCTCGCAGGCGACAGGGACAGCCTGTATCTGTATTTGCACGAAGTGAGCCGTTTTTCCATGCTCACGCCGGAAGAGGAGCATGAGATGGCTTTGCGCGTTCGGGATCACAATGACCCGGATGCCGCTTTTCGGCTTGTTTCTTCCCATCTGAGGCTTGTTGTGCGCATTGCCATGGATTTTCAGCGTCGCTGGATGCAGAACGTGCTTGATCTCGTCCAGGAGGGCAACGTGGGGCTGGTGCGCGCCGTCAACAAGTT
>JAISXC010000065.1 GCA_031270875.1 Desulfovibrio sp. | reverse complement strand
TTTTTGTTGAAGGGCGTTTTGGGGCGGATTCCGGTAACGGTTTCGCAGTCGTCGGCCAGCATTTCAACGATTTCCACAAAGGAGTGCGGCTGAATGCCCAGATGGTTGCCGGTGAAGCTGCAATTTTTTACGGGATCCATGATCCAGTGCGTGCCGAGGCCCACTTCGTGCAGGAGTTCCCTGACAATCATGGTTATTTCCGCCGTGTCGATGCCGTAGGGGCAGAAAAGCGAACAGCGGCGGCATTCCGTACACTGGTACGCGTAGTAGAAAAGTTCCTTGACGACGCTTTTGTCCCAAGCGCGCGCGCCCACAGTCCTGCCCAGGATTTTGCCGAGCATGGTGTGGTCGCGGCGGTAGAGCGAGCGCAGCAATTCCGCCCGCAAAACGGGCATGTTTTTCGGGTCGTTGGTGCCAAGGAAAAAATGGCATTTGTCCGCACAGGCTCCACAGCGCACACAGATATCCATAAAAAGTTTCAGTGAGCGGTGTTTTTCAAGCCTGTCGGCAAAGGCGTCGCAAAGAACCCGCTCCCAGTTTTCCGGCAGCCCCCAGTCGTCGGCCGCGGGATCCCATTCGTGGGGATTGGGCATGTGCAAAAGTTCCATGGTGTCTTTTTTGGCGGGGTAGCAGAAACTGCCCGGCACAAATTCGGGTTTGACGTCAAGCCAATGCTCCTCCGGAAGGGGAGGGCGCGTGGCTATGAGATCTTGCGGCGTGGGTAGCTTGGCCATGATGCGACTCCTTACTCAGCGGCCTTGTCGGGTTCTTTTTCCAGCGGCAGACCGGCCCCGGCCATGGCGTTGCGGTATGCGTCCTCATATTCGGCGTAGGTGAAGTACTGTTTCGGAGGATTCCAGGGATTGATATGGCGGATGCGGCGTGAGTCGTTCGCCGTGTTGCGCGTGGGGCTGAAAAACACGCCCGCCATGTGCGTGAGCTTGGAAAAGGGAAAATACAGCAACAGCGTGGATACCAGCGTGACATGCACAAAGAAGAGGGGGGCGATGCCTTCCGCCGAAACCGGCGAGAACTGCGTGACTCCCATAATGAACACCTTGACCATGGCGATCTCCGTTTTGTCGAGGTAGCGCAGCCAGATGCCCGTGCACACGACGCCAAGAAGCAGCCACAGGGGAAAGTAGTCGCTGGCGAGGGAAATGCAGCGCAGCCGCGCATTGAAAACACGCCGCCCCAGGAGGAAAAGCAGCGCGACAAGCAGTATGCCGCCGGTCATGAAAAAACGCGGGGCTCCAACCTGCATGATGCCGTCCAGAGTTTCAAGCAATGTCACCCACTGGGGCACGGGTTCCATGAAGAAGCGGAAATGCCGGAGGAAAACCAGCAGGAAGCAGTAGTGAAAAAGCAGACCGAAGCACCAGAGCCATTTTGAGGAATAATAAACGGTCCCCGGGCCGTTGCCCGCGGCCGGATCGCGCACGTCGGCCAAGGTGTTGCGGAAAAGGGAGCGGAAGAGGAAAATTTCCAGAAACATGCGCGCGAACACGCCCGCCCGCGTGCTCGGACAGTCAATTCTGGCCTGTCTGATGAAGTCAAGCGATTGCTCCTGCCCCCCGGTAGTGGGAATTCGGAAAGGGACGGGCGATTTCGCCCAGTACGCCATGCGCCAGATCATGCCGCCGATGAAAACGGCCGCCGCCAGATACGGCAGCGCCACGCCGAACAAGGGGGCAAAGCCGGCGGCGGAACCCGCCCAGGCCACGGCCCCTATGAGCAGAACCAGCAATAACGACAGAAACATTCCCCACCTCACTAGGTATTTTTGTCTCAGCCCGCAATAAACGGGTTTCCCCTGTTCTCCCGCGCCCATCGCGTCAACTGGGCATGCTGGCTGCGGATCTCCTCGACGCGGGATTCCGCCAGCGTTTCACGGGCCGCCATGTACATGTCGAAAGCCAGAAGGGCCAGACTGTCCAGCCGGGATTCCGCGGCCAGATAGGCATTGACGTCTTCGGGGGCCGTGCAGTGCGGCAAAAGGAGTCCGCGCATGATGGGCTTGAGCAGATAAAAAATTCCCAGGGCCTGGCTTGGCGCGCCCTGCTGCACGGCGCGCAGTTTCACGAAGCGTTCCAGGGCGGCCTTGACGTCCGCGACGGTTGTTTCCTCGCCCGCGACGGCGCCGTAAAGAGCGCCCGCCGCCTCCCTGATCATGTCCGCTCCGGGATTGCCGAAAGGATCCGTCACTGTTCTCAACAGTCCCTTCGCGTCAAAAGGGCTGGCGGCATACACCGCCTCTGCCCACAGGCGGAGCATCTCTTCTTTGTAATTGCGAAAACATTCCAGCAAGTTCATATCACCACATGCCCCGACCCGGCCGATCCGCATGACCATGCGCCATGCCGCGTTCGGGCATGCGCAAGACATATCGCAAGTCTTTTTATGATAACCGGATGTGGGAATTTGCGTCAAGCCCATTTCCGCGTTTTTTTATCTTCCTTCCGCAGAAGCGGGAATGAGGGCGGAATTTTATCACGGAAAATCAGCCTCGCGCCTCCCCGGACAGGCCGGTTTTTCCGGAGGAAATTTTTCCGGCGGCAATTTTTCGTGTTGACAATCCGGTTGGAAATAAAATATATTGAAAATATATTTAAAATGTATAATGCGAACTCATGCGCGGTCCGGGATGAAAGGGAAAGAAAGCCTCCGCGAAAAAGCATATCACCTCATAAAGGAGAATATTGTCACGCTCAAACTGCGGCCCGGGGCTTCCCTTGACCGCGAGGCGTTGCAGCAATCCCTGGGTATCGGCATAACCCCGTTGCGCGAGGCGTTGCTGCAGTTGCAGGCGGAAAACCTTGTCACGCTTGATGCGAACAGGGGTTTTTTTGTCAAGAATATTGATTTTGTCGCGATTCACGAAGTCATCGAGAACAGGCTGTACCTTGAGCGCTATACGATGTTTCTGGCTTCGTCGCGGATCACGTCGAAACAGGTCGACGCGATTGAGAAATATATCGGGGACAACACCGAATCCATCGCGAACAACAAATACATGCGCGTCATGTTCGATGCCGGGGTACATCTTGCGATGGCGAAATCCGCCAATAACGCGCAGCTTTACCGGATCATGGAATCCCTCTATACGGAGTGCCAGCGGATTTGGTTCATGTCGCAGTATAATGAAAGGTCGGATTACGCCATACGAACCCATATGGATATGATAACGCATCTCAGGAACCATGATTGGGAAAATATTGAGAAAAGCGTTATAGATCACAATGTTGCTTTCAGGGAAAATGTTTCTTCCTATTTTCAGACAATTTTCGCCGTCGAATTGAATGCGTTTCTTCGCGAACCGGTGGTCGCCGGGGAAGATTCCGGCCGGATCCGGGGTCCGAATGCGCCGTTCCCGCCCTAGCGGGCATAATATTTTCGCGGAGTCTGATCATGCTGTTGAGCGAAGCATTTGCCGTCAGAGATGTAGTCTTTAAAAACAGGGCGGTCCTGGCGCCCATGGTGCCGAACTGCGCGGAGGAGAACGGGCGGGTCAGCCGGGATTACCGGGATTTCTACCTGGCCAGAGCCAGGGGCGGTGTCGGTCTGATCGTGCTGGGCGGGGTGTTTGTTCATCCTGACGGCAGGGGGTTCGGCCGGCAGCTCGGTATCCATGATGACGCCACAGTGCCCGGTCTCTCCCATCTGGTCGAGACACTGGGAAGGCATTGCCGGACCGCCGTGCAGATCAGTTTCAAAAGTGTGGGCAAACCGCCGGAAATGTTCCGCCCGGACGAAATCGCGGGCTATGCCGAAGCCTTTGTCCATGCCGCCCGCAGGGCCGAAAAATGCGGTTTTGACGCGATTGAGTTACACGCCTGCCACGATTACTGGCTGAACTGCTTCCTTTCGCCCCATTTCAACCATCGCGATGACGAGTACGGCGGTTCTCCGGACAACCGTTTTCGTCTGCTGGGCAAAGTAGCCGCCTCCATCCGGGAAAGCATCGGCGGCAAGACGCTTCTCGGCGTCAGGTTGAGCATTGCGGATTTCGTGAACGATGGTCTTGGCCTGGAGGAGTCCCTGGACATCTGCTCCCGCCTGGAGAAGCTCGGCGTGGATTATATCAGCGCCTCCGGCGGCATCGGCGTGACCCAATACAGGATGAGCCCGCCGATGGAGATCGACCGCGGTTCACTGCTGTATCTCGCGCGGGCCGTCAAAGACAGGGTTTCCATACCCGTTGTCGGCGTCGGCAGACTGGACAGACCGCAAGTTTACAGAGATGCCGCGGAAAACGGCGACGCTGATCTCATTGCGGCCGCCCGGGCGTACATTGCCGATCCTGAATACGCGCGCAAGACCATGAACGGCGACGATGCGTCCATCAGGCCGTGCCTCGCCTGCAATTACTGTCTGCTCCGCCTGCACAGGCAGGAACCCGTGGCCTGCTGCGTCAACCCCTTTGTCGGACAGGACATGCTTGCCCTGCCGCGGATGGAACCCAGGCGCGTCGTCGTGGTGGGCGGGGGCGTTGCCGGCATGAACTGCGCTTCTCTCGCCGCCCGCAGCGGCGCGCAAGTCACCTTGCTCGAAGCCGGGGAATTTTTGGGAGGGACGCTGCATCTTGCGAAAAAACCGCCGTACAAGGGCGTCCTTCAGGATCTGCTGACTTGCCTTGAGCGGCAGGTCGCGGAAGCGCATGTGCAAGTCCGCAGGCGGTGCCCGGCCGATGTGGAAACCGTCGCGGCGCACAAACCCGACCTTGTTGTTTTGGCCACCGGGGCCACCCCGATCCGGTTACTGATTGAAGGGCTTGAAACCCACCCCCACGTGTTGGGCGCGGAAGATCTTCTGACCGCCGACGTTCCGGCGGATGGGCGGTATCTTGTGGTCGGCGGCGGCCTGGTCGGGCTGGAATGCGCGGAATACATCATGGAGAACGCCCCCGCCGCGAAAATTGCGCTCATTGAGGCCATGGACGCGGTGGGGAAGGACTTGCATGCCACGCGTCTCAACCGGATGCTGCGGCGGATGCGTGACGCCGGTGTTGCCGTGCATACCGGGACGGGACTGGCGAAGGTGGACGGGAAAGCCGTTTATGTCAAAAAGCGGGGTGAAATTTCCGAATTCGGGGCCTTTGACCATATCCTCGTCGCAGTTGGATACAGAAGCCATGTTCCCGCGGACATCAAGGAACATTTCAACGCCGTCGTTATCGGCGATTCAAAAACGCCCGGAGGAATCCACGAGGCTCTGCGCGACGGTCTCGGCTTTGTAGTGAATTTGCCACATTCCGGTTAAGTGAAACCAGACGCAATTCCGTCTCTTTTCCCGATAGGCTGAAAATGCGACGGAAATCAGTTTCAGGGGCGGCTCGTATTCGACATTAACCTACCACTACGAGGAGTGACTATGTTGAAAAGAACATTGATCAGCGCGCTGTTTGTCTTCTGTTTCGTCTTGGTTGGGATACCCGGCTTTGCCGCCGAATTCTCCATGAAATTCAGCAGCACCATGAATCAGGGCCACTCATGGTCCAGGGCGGCCGACCTTTTCAAGCAATATGTGGAGGAAAACTCCAACGGACGCATATCCATTGAGGTATTCCCGGCCAACGCCCTCGGTTCCAACCGGGAAGTGCTTGAAATGATCAAATTTGGCACTGTGGATTTTATGAACTGCGGCGTTACCCACGTCAGCAACAATGTTCCTGAGTTTAATGTCCTGGTTCTGCCTTATCTCTGGACGGATAATGAAAAACTTTTCGCCGGCCTGAACGGCGCTTTCGGTCAGGATCTGGCATCCCGAACGCGCGACAGGGGGTTTGAACTCATGGGCTGGCTGGATAACGGCTTTCGTGACGTTACTTCCAAAGTGAAACCCATCGTCAATCCCGGCGACATCAAAGGCCTGAAAATCCGTTGTCTTCCCAGCAAGGTGCATATGGCCTTTTTCAGGGCTCTCGGCGCCGCTCCTTCCCCGGTGGCCTGGTCCGAACTGTATCAGGCGCTGCAGCAGGGTCTGGTCGATGCGCAGGAAAACCCGCCCGCCACCATCTATTTCGCCCGTTTTCAGGAAGTGCAGAAGTACTATTCCAAGACCGGCCACGCCAATGAGCCCGGCCTGGTCATCATGAGCAATGCCTCCATGAAAAAACTGCCCAGGGATCTTCAGTTGCTCGTGCGCGTCGCGGCCCAGAAGGCGTCCGAATGGCAAAAGATCCAAAACGGCAAGGACAATGCACAAAGTATGGAGGAACTGAAAAAGGCCGGCATGGAAGTGAACGATGTTCCTCCGGCCACCATTGAGGCATTCCGTAAAGTCGCCCAATCCGTTTATTCCGAGGCCATTGAAAGCCTCGGCAAGGACGGCAAGAGCCTTGTGGACGTGGCAATCTTCTACAACAAGTAGCAGGATCTTCTGCCAGCGTGGGAATTTCCCCTGCCGTGGCGCGGGGTGAAGCGGAGGAGGGATCTGGACGCCACCGGCCTGATCCCCTTCCGGGGCAGACGGAATATGGCGATGCCGCGGCAAGTCGCCGCCCGAACCATATTCGGGGATGTCAAGCAAGGAGTGAAGCATGAAGATTGCAAAAATTCTCACAAAAACGATTGAGGGATTGATCACTATCGGCAGCTTGATCATGGTTGGCGTAGTGTGCATGGAGGTGCTTCTCAGATACTGTTTCGGCCGAACCCTGTTTTTCACCGAGGAATTATCCCGCTACATCATGATCTGGATAGTCTTTCTCGGCACTGCCTTGGCTATGTATGAAGAGAAGCACATTCGCATTGACATGTTCATCAGAAAATTTCCGAAAAAATATCAAACGGCGTGCGAAATTTTCAGCAATATCGGGGTGATTTTTTTCTGCGCCGTTCTGATTGTCGAAGGCGTAAGGATACTCCCCATGCAGATGGATCAGGTCGCCATTTCGCTGGATGTCTCCATGTTCTGGTTCTATCTCGCAATTCCTGTCGGGGGCGTGCTGGGCGTCGTTTTTCTTCTTTTCAGATCCGGCAAGACCTTGTCCGGTCTGAAGAACGAGTCGTCCGGCAGGGAGAAATGACATGGAGGCGCTTGTTCTCGTCTTTGTCGCGACTGTCGTTTTCGGCGTGCCCGTCGCGTTCTGCCTCGGGCTCGCGGCGCTCGCCTTCATTCTCCTTTCACCCACCCTGCCCGCGAACATCCTGACCACCATCATGTTCGGCGCTGTGGATTCGTTTCCACTCATGGCGATTCCATTCTTTCTCATTGCCGGAGACATCATGGGACGTTGCGGCATTCTGCCCCGGCTGGTGGATTTCGCCGAGGCCATTGTCGGCCATTTCAGAGGCGGCATCGCGCATGTGAACATTGTCGCCAGCATGTTCTTCGCCGGGGTCACCGGAGTGGCGCTTGCGGACGCCGCGGCGGTGGGCGCCATGCTCATTCCCAGCATGATCAGGCAGGGGTATACGCCGCCGTATGCGGCCGCCCTTACCTCCGCCGCGGCGATCGTGGGCCCCATCATCCCGCCCAGCGTCGCCATGATCATTTACGCCAACGTATACGGCGGCGGCATCTCCGTGGGCAAGATGTTCCTCTCGGGCATGTTCCCCGGCATTCTTATCGGTCTCAGCCTGATGCTCACGGTGTACATTCAGTCCTACTACAGGCCGAGCATCCCCAAAGCCAAGGATTCGTTTAAAATCATGAACGTCGTCCGTACGTCCAAAGGGGCCCTGCTGGGACTTATGGTGCCGGTCATTATTTTGGGCGGCATTATCGGCGGCATCTTCACTCCCACCGAGTCGGGCGCGATCGCCGTCATGTATGGGTTGTTCGTCGGATTCTTCGTCACGAAGTCCCTGACGATCAGAGATGTTTTGGACAGCCTGCTGCAAAGTTCCAAGTCCAGCGCCATCGTATTCATCCTGCTGGCCACAGCCAAGGTGGTGTCCTGGATTCTGGTCACCAACCAGGTGCCGCAAAACCTTGCCAAGGTCTTCATGATGAACATTGCTTCCCCTCAGTTGTTTCTGGTCGCCTCCGTGGCGCTGATGTTGCTTCTTGGCTTCGTGATGGAAGGAGTGGCCATCATGATCATGCTCATCCCGGTTTTCGCGCCCATGGCCGTGGCTTACGGCATTGATCCGCACTTCTTCGGCCTGATCATGGTCATGACCGTGCAGGTGGCGCTGATCACCCCGCCGGTCGCGCTGGGACTTTTTATCATAACCCCCATCGCGGGGTGTTCCGTCATGGAATCTGCGCGGGAGGTGTGGATTTTTGTCGGCGTGATTTCTCTTGTCATTCTGCTGACCATATTTTTCCCTGATATCGCCATGTGGTTCCCGCGATACTTGGGGGCGTGAACAATAAAAAACGGTGCGCCGGAATCCCCGGCGCTAAACAACAAGGAGTAGCAACCATGGCTGAAAAGAAACACTATGATGTTCCTTACGGCTACAGGGCGAAAGTCGGCCTCATCGTTGTGGGGCCCAATCTCAACCCCACGCCGGAGATCTCCCGCATATTGCCAGAGTACATTCAGGTTCGCGAGACCCGGGTGCACATGGACCCGGTGGTGAATGTGCAGGAATGTTCCAAATTGTCCGAAACTCTTTCCGAAGGCGCCCGTCTCATTTCCGAAGGGCTTTGCTCGCCGCTGCTGGGCAACCGTTCCGCCATAGCCTTCGCCTGCACGGCGGGATCTCTGGCCGGCGGACCGGGCTGGGACAAGAAGGAAATTGAGATGATGACCAATGCCACAGTCCATTGCGATTGCGAGCACTGGATTCCCGGCGGGGGATGGAAGCAGGGCAAGGGCATCCCCTCCACCACCACGGCCACGGCGGCCGAGGAGGCCATGCGCTTCATGGGGTTGAAAAAAATATGCATAGCGGGGCCTTATATTGACGAAGTGACCGAAGCCTTCAAGGTCTTTTATCAGGCTTCGGGGTTTGAAGTGCTCAATGCCAAAGGTCTGGGCATTGAAGATCTGTTTGAAATGGGAGCGACCACGCCCTCCCAGGCGTATAAAATCGCCATGGAAGCGCTGGTTCCCGAGGCGGACGGCATTTTCATCACCTGCACGAACTTCCGCTGCACCGACATTATTGAGCAACTCGAACAAGCCACGGGCAAGGTTGTCGTCACGTCCAACCAGGCGACGGCGTGGCATCTGATGAAACTGCTCGGCATCAACGACGTTGTGGAAGGGTACGGAAAGCTGCTGCGCAAAACGCCGCGTTTCGCGTAATCCCGATGCGGAACTTCCTTCCCATGCCCGACGGTTCCGGCGGGCATGGGAAGCTTCCTTGCCAAAAATGGAAGCGGTCATGAAAAAAAGACTTGTACTTTTGCATTCAGTCGGGTTCATAGCGGATCTTTTCAAACCGTTGCTGGTCGAACGGGTGCCCGAGCTGGAATGCATACATATTGTGGATGAAGGGATTCTGTGCGAGACGGCAAAGGCCGGGGGGCTGACGCCGTGCATCGTCCGGAGAATCGCGGTGCAGGCATTACTGGCCTCCGATTTGCGTCCGGACATGATTCTGTTTACCTGTTCCGCGACCTCCCCGGCGGTGGACTTCGTACGCGGCATGGTCTCCATGCCCGTCATGAAAATTGACGACCCGCTGGCGGACGCCGCTCTCCGGGAAGGGAATTCCATTGCGTTCATCGGCACCACAAAGGGATCGCTGGGGCCCGGCGTGGATCTGATACGAACCAGGGCAATTTCGGCCGGCAAGAATGCAAGCGTGACTCCCGTCCTGCTGGAATCGGCTTTTGCCGCGCGAACAGCCGGCAACATTGAGGAACATGACAGGATTGTCGGAGGCAAGGCGCGTGAAATGGCTGTCGGGCATGACGTCGTTGTGCTCGGGCAGGCGTCCATGTCCCACCTGGCCGATCCGCTGCGGCGGGCCATCGGCAAACCCGTGCTTGGTTCCGTCTCGCTTTGTCTGGAGGAACTCAAGAAATTGCTCTAGGCATTGTTAACACTATTTAGAGCCACCATGATAAGAGCAAAAACAACGAAGGCGAGAAACATGGAGTCAAGCTTGTCAATCGGGTAAACACCCGCCTGAAGCCTTTGAGACGTCTGAAAAGCCTCTCGGCTTCGTTGCGTTTTTTATGCAGTTCTTTGTCATATACCCGTTCCAGCTACCGGACAATTTCAAGCAGCGTTTTCGCCAGCAAATCGATTTCGTCAGGCGTATTGTAAAAGGCCAGGGAAGGGCGGACGGTGCCCTCTTGCCCGAAATGCCGCAAAATGGGCTGAGCGCAGTGGTGCCCCGTGCGCACGGCTATGCCGGCCTCGTCAAGCCGCTGGCCTGTTTCCGCCAGACTGTGCCCTTCCAGAACAAAGGACAGCACGCTGACCTGACGGTCCGGCGCGCCAATCCTGACCAATCCCGGAACGCGCGACAGCTCGCGCGCGGCGTGACGAAAAAGTTCATGCTCATAACGGGCAATGTTTTCCATGCCTATGGCGGAAACATAGTCCACGGCCGCGCCCAGCCCCACGGCGTCGGCAATGTTTCCCGTTCCGGCCTCGAATTTGGCCGGAGCCTTCTGATACAGCGTCCGCTCAAAAGTCACATCGGCGATCATGTTTCCGCCGCCCTGATACGGCCCGGCCTTTTCCAGCAGCTCTTTTTTTCCGTACAG
>JAISXC010000097.1 GCA_031270875.1 Desulfovibrio sp. | reverse complement strand
ATATCAACACACTCGCGACGATTATGTATGCCCTGCCACGCACAAGACGCTCCCTTGGCTCCTGGATCCGCAAAAAGCCACAGCCGGGCGGGCCGCCGCCATCCGTCTCGGATTCCGTTCCGCCCGATTTTACTTCAAGCGGCATTGGCCGCGTGAATGGAAATATTTTTTGTTTGCCGCAATTAAATATCTTTGTCAATGTTTCACATCGCAGCAAAATAGCAAGTTAGTCGAAAACCGCATCCGGTACCGCTAAGGTCCTCCGACGACAAAAGCCTGCGGATAAAGCGGCCGAAAGGCCTTGAGCATCTGCCGGGCGCTTTCCGAATCCGGCCACGGCCCTGCCTGGACGTTCCACAGCCTGTTTCCGCCGAAAAACAGACGCCCCCTGTGTCCGGACCGCGCGAGAATGTCGACGAGCTTGCGGGCATTGTCCTTGCTTGCGAAGGCTCCCGCCTGGATGTAGAAATCGCCTTCCATGCCGCCGTCATCCCGCATTTGCGGAATAGCGTCAATGCTTTGCACCCGAACCCGTGCCGTGCCTCCCGTTATCATGCCCAGGCGCGTGGCGGCCGCCCGCGAAAGATCAATAACGCGGTCTCCCACAAAAGGGCCGCGGTCGTTTACGCTGACGACGACGGATTTGCCGTTTTCGAGACGGGTGACGCGCACGGCCGTGCCCAGGGGCAGGATTTTGTGTGCCGCCGTCATGCCGTTCTGGTTGTAACGCTCGCCGCTGGCCGTTGTTTTGCCGTGAAATCCGGGGCCGTACCAGGAAGCTGTGCCCTCTTCCACAAAACCGTGGGAGGATTTGAGGGGATAGTACGTTTTGCCGCGCACGGTATAGGGTTTTGAGCCGGGCACGCCGCCCTTGCGCCAGGAACCGCGCCCGCAGCCGGCAAGCAGCGCGGCGCACAGCAAAGCCGCAAGGGCGACCCACGGCAGGCGGGCGGGCATTTTCACACCTTTGGAACAGGCCGCGCCGATTGCCCCGGTCGCTGCATCTTGCGAAAGATCGTGCTGCGGTCCACCTGAAAAAGTTTTGCGACTTTCTGCACGGAACCGTGCTCTTCGATGGCCCTGAGCAGAAAATTCCGCTCCATTTCCGCCGTGATATCCTTGAGGGGGCGGTGGACGGACAACATTTCCTCCGGGCAGATACTCTCGCCGGGCTTGATGCCGGAAATCTGCGCCGGCAGGTCCCGGGGGGAAATCAAGGATCCTTTCAGGGTAATCACAAGGCTGTGCACAAGATTTTGAAGTTCCCGCACATTGCCGGGCCAGGCGTAACGGCCCATCATGTCCAGGGTTACGTCCATAAGAGCCATGCTTCTGTGGTATTTAGCCGCGTACTGGCGCAGGAAATGTTCCGCCAGGGGACGCACGTCCTCCGGACGCCGGCGCAAAGGGGGGATGTGGATCGTTGCCACGTTGAGACGATAATAGAGATCCCGGCGGAAAGTCCCGGCTTCGACATTTTCCGCCAGGTTTCTGTTTGTCGCCGCAATGACCCGCACATCCACGCGGCGCGGGGAAGACGCCCCCACGCGCATGATCTCCCCGTCCTGGAGCACGCGCAGGAGACGCGTCTGCATGGTCATGGGCAGATCTCCCACTTCATCCAGAAAAATCGTGCCTCCGTCGGCTATTTCAAAATAACCGGCTTTGCCCTTGCTCAGGGCGCCGGTGAAAGAACCCGGCATATAGCCGAACAGCTCGGATTCCGTCAGCGTTTCCGAGATGCCGCCGCAGTCCACCTTGAGCAGCATTTTTTTGCCGCGCCCGCTCAGGCTGTGCACCATGCGGGCGAAAACATCCTTGCCGACGCCGGTTTCCCCAAGTATCAACACGGTTGCGTCGCTCACCGCGAAACGCCGCGCCAGCGCCAGAGCCTGCTCCATGGCCGCGCTGGCGAAAACCGGCTGATGCGGAATGTCGTGGGTCTGCCCGTGCGCCATATAGGCCAGCTGTTCGTTGATTTGCTCAATAAGCCTGCGCTGCTCGCCGATCTGCTCGTTCATCTGGGCGAGAATCGTGATGTCCCTGGCAAAGGTGACGACAAGGGCGACCCGCCCGTCCTCGCTGAATACCGGAAAACCGGAAAGCACCAGTTTTTTTCCGTTCTGCAGGGTCTGGACATGCGTGGCCGGTTTGCCCGTCGCCACGATTTCCGGGTTCAGGACATGATCAAAAACCCCTTCCCTGACCAGGTCGCGCACATTTTTCCCCCGCACTTCCTCCTGCCTCAGCCCCGTCAATTGCTCGTACATGAGATTGATGCGCAAAGAAATTCCCTCAGCGTCGCTGATGAACACGCCGTCAGGGATGGCATCCAGAATGCTCTCAAAATGTCTGCTCAGAAAATCAGGGGAATAACTCTTCATGAGGACGGCGTTTTCGGCTGCGGGGGATTCCGCACACGAGCGCGCAGAATGTCTTCCGCGACCGATTGTAACCGGGGCATGCGGCTTTTGTCCAGCGTCACGTTTCCCATGGGAGGCGTGCGGTCCAGAAAGTGGTATTTTTGCGTTCCCAGCCGGTGATACGGCAAAAGCTCATACGTCACATGCGCGTAAGGGGCTATGAAGGACGCAACGGCGGCGATGGCCTCTTCCGTGTCGTTGAAGCCGGGAATGACGGGCGTGCGCGCCATAAGGGGGAGATCGGGAAATTCTTTTGCCAATATGGTGAAATTTTTAAGAATTTGCGCATTTGAAAGGCCGGTCTGGGCCTCATGCGCGGCGCTGTCCATGATTTTGATGTCAAAAAGCACATGATTCAGAAAAGGGGCGACCTCGCGCACAAGAGCGGCGGAAGCCATGCCGCAGGTCTCCATGGCCGTTTTGCAACGTCGCCGCCGGGCTTCCCGCAGAAGCGCCGCCACAAAACCCCCCTGAAACAGCGGTTCGCCGCCGGAAACAGTCAGGCCGCCGCCGGATCTGGCGTAAAAGGCCTCATCCTGCTCGACAACGGCCAGAACGTCGTCAACGCTGCGCTCCCGCCCGTACACAATCAGCGAATTCGCGGGGCAGGCGCCGGCGCAGGGCATGTGGCACCCCGCGCAGCGCTCGCGGACGATCCGCAGGGTAGCGTCGTCCTTGCGGACAAGCGCGTTGCGCAGGCACACTTCCAGACAGCGCACGCATTTGTTCAGAGTCAGGCAGCGGCCGGGATTGTAGGCCAGTTCGGGACGGTTTTGCTGTGATTCAGGATTGCTGCACCAGCGGCAGGAAAGCGGGCAGCCCTTGAAAAAGACAATGGTCCTGATGCCCGGCCCGTCGTGCACGGAATATTTCTGAACATTGAAAACAAGGCCGGTTTTTTGCCTGTCTTCATGGGAACTCATGCCCGCCGCCCTTTGTGGACTTTTTTGATTCCGTGTCCGCGCCGCGCGACATGCGCGCGGCGCGGGCGCATTATTTTGCCTGCCGTTTGCGCCGTCTACAGAACCCCGTGCTCCGTGCGGGCAATGAGGTCGTTTTGCAGATCAGGCGAGAGATCCACAAAATAGGCGCTGTAGCCCGCAATCCGCACAATGAGGTTGCGGTATTTCTGCGGATCCTTTTGCGCGGCGAGAAGCGTGTCGCGGCTGATGACGTTGAACTGCACATGCCAGAGCTTGAGGTCGCAGAATGTGCGGATGAAGCTCACCAGTTTTTCCGTCCCCTGATCTCCCTCCAGGCATTTCGGGGTGAACTTGATGTTTACCATGCGCGCCGCGCGGTCGCGCATGCCCATGTTCTTGGTGTTGTAATTGGAGAGCATGACGGCTGTGGGGCCGTTGACATCCGCGCCGTGCGAGGCGGAAGTGCCGTCCGAAAGCGGAAACCATTCCGCGCGCCCGTTGGGCGTGGCGGAAACCACCTTGCCGAAGGGCACATGGGAGGTAAAGGGCACATAGCGGACGTCGTTGTGTATGCCCAGGTCACTCATGCTGTACCTGCCGGCGTATTCCAGGGAAATTCTGTCAATCGCGCGGCCTATGGCGTCGGCATAGGGATCGTTGTTGCCGTAGCACGGCGCGGAGCGCAAAAGGGCCCTTACATCCTCATAACCCTCGAAATCCGCGTCCATGGCCGCGACAAGCTGATCCATGGTCAGTTTCCCTTCCTCAAAAACCAGTTTTTTGACGGCGGCCAGCGAATCCACAACCGTGCCGAGACCGATGTATTCGAAATATCCAAAGTCAATGCCTTCGGGGACATGCGGCTGGTGCAGGTCGACGCAGTGTTTCATGCAAAGGTCATGCATGGCCGAACCCATGGGCTGGGCGAAGTGTCTGGCGCGCAGGTCGATAATGATGCGCTGCTGCACAAAGGCCGTTTTCAGAAAGAGAACGTGCTGCTGCACGTAGGCGTTCCAGAATTCGTCCCAGGTTCGGAAATCGCGCGGATCGCCCGTTTCAACGCCGAGCGCGAGATCGCCGTATTTCTTCATGCGGCCGTTGCGCAGCGCCATCTCCACCGCGGCCGCGAAATTGACGTAGGCCCCTCCGGAGGTGTAGGTGTCGCGGTTGGGCATGCGCGCTTCCGTGCAGCCGGAAACGGCGTAATCCAGCGCCTCCTCAAAGGTCGCCCCCTTGGAAACGTAAAGGGGAACAACTTCCTCGTCATTGATCAGCTTGGGAAAACCCGAACCGTATTTGATGGTTTCGGCCACATCCCACAAATAGCGCTCCGGCGCGCGGGAATGGATGCGCGCGGCCAGATCCGGATAGTGCAGCGGGAATTCCCGCTTGGACTTGAGAATCAGGTGCGTCAGATCATTGGTGGCGTCGCGTCCGTCCGGCGTCTGACCGCCCACGGTCACCGCCTCCCAGTGGGCGTAGCCCTCATTGAAGGCTCCCCCGGTGGGAGAAATGTACATGTCGATAAACTCGGCCATGCCTACCCACATGCACTCCAGCAGTTCAACGGCCTGCTCGTCCGTCAGGGAGCCGTTCCTGATCCCCTGTTTGTAATAAGGGTAAAAATACTGGTCCATGCGGCCGTTTGAAATGGTGGTGCCGGTTTTCTGCTCCAGGCGCGAGAACATCTGGGTAAACCACTGGCTCTGGCAGGCCTCGTAAAAATCGCGCGCCGGTTCGCCGGGGACATGTTCGGCGTTTTCGGCCATGCGGAGAAGCTCGGCCCTGCGCGCGGGGTCTTTTTCCTTCGCGGCCGTCGCGCGGGCAAGGGCGGCATGGCGTTTGGCCCACAGCACAATGGCGTCGCAAACGATGACGACGGCCTCAAGAAAAGGCTTTTTTTCGCAGATGTCTTTGGGACTCAGCGGGTCCAGAACGGCCAGCTTTTCTTCGGCTTCCCTTTTGATGCCGTTGAAGCCGCGCTTCAAAATCTTTTCATAATCATGCACCCACTGGATGGAAGAGCGGAACGACGAGGTTTCGTTGACAATAAAGCGCGAAACAAGGCCCTGGGGGTCATCGTAGGTCAGCTTGTGAACTTCGGGCGGCAGGGCGGCGTTGAGAGCCTCGTGATAGGTTTTGCCCTTCCAGTAGGGGGCGATTTCCCCGGCAACGCGTTTCGCGTCATCCGGGGTGATGACGGCCGGCGACGTGGCGCGGGTGGGCAGGTCGCGCACCGCGATGTCCAGAAAATCGCCGTCCAGTTCGGGGTACAGGATGCCGTAGCGGCCGTCGCAGCCGGCGCGGCCGAGCAGCAGTTGATCTTCCTGCACGTAAACGGTGATGTTCTCCGCGATGTGCCTCAGCGCCTTGGCCCAGCGCAGCGCGAGGGGCTGGCCTTCGGTCTCGCGCATGGACTGCGTGAAGTAGAGGGCGCGCTCAATGTCGATGCGCGGCTTCTGCCCCTCAAAACGCTCCAGCAAACGGAAAACGCGGGAGTGGTTTTTCCGGAATCTGTCTTCCTTGCCCTCAAGGGCATCATGCAGACGCTGCTCCTGGGGTGATACGCATTCGCATGTTTCTTCATACATAGCCGTGACTCCTTATGATAAACCGATACATAAATTCGCGCCTTCAGGGCGTATTGTCTCCACAATTCTCCGGCGGGCGGCCCCGCCGGTGTTCAATAAGCATACTCTATGCCATGCGGATAATATGTTGATTTCTTTCTTCATTAGCTGTTTTCATTTCCGGTGGCAAGCAAAAACGGACCCGCTTTCGCCACGGTAATGCAAATTTGCACTATTTAAGAATCATTCCGAATAGCTATGTTGCAAATCCGCCACATACCCGTCCGGAACAGAAGGAATCCCCGCCGTGCTCTTGTTGAAAAATCAAAATCCCCTGTTCCGCCAAACGATCTTGACGGCAAAACCCGCAAAATCCGTTCCGCGGGGAATCCACACCGTCGCGTGTATGCATCATTTGCCGGGATGAAAGTCCAGGCTTCTCATAAACAGATACAATACGCTTAAATATATCATATAATTTATGGTATCTCTTGTTCTCACGCATGGCATGTTTTGTGCAACCGAATCTGGATTAGCCGCTAATAAGGAGCGCCCCGTGACTCTGGCATTTCAAACGGCAAGCAGGATTATCTATGGTCATGGTTCCGTTGCCGAACTCGGAACCGAGGTGAAACGCCTGGGGGCAAGGCGCGCTTTCGTCGTTACGGACAGAAGCCTGGTGGAAAACAATGTCCATCTTCCTGTCGAAAAGTCTCTTGCGGCCGCGGATATCCCCCATACCGTATATTCCGACGTCGAGCTTGACCCTTCCCCTTCCAGCATCGTGCGTTGCGGCGGAGTGTTGCGCCAGTGCGGCGCCGACATCATTATAGGGCTCGGCGGCGGCAGCGCCCTGGACAGCGCCAAGGCGCTGGCCCTTCTGTCCGCGCACGGGGAGCCGCTGGAACGTTTTTTCGGGCTGGAGCTTGTGTCCTCGCCCTGCCTGCCGACCATCCTCATCCCGACAAGCGCCGGCACGGGCAGCGAAATGACCTCCATCGTCGTGCTGCTTGACCCGGCCACGCAATCCAAAAAAGGTATTGTCAGCACGCACCTTTTCGCCAGAACCGTTTTTCTGGACCCCGAACTCACGTTGAGCCTGCCCCCGTTTTATACAGCCATTACCGGCCTGGACGCTTTCATCCATGCGATGGAGTCCTATGTCAACACAGGGGCCACCCATATTACCGAGGCGATGTGCCTGCACGCCATGCGGCTTATTGTCTCCAACGTGCGGGAGGCCTACGCCAACGGCGGGAACAGGGAAGCCAGGGCCGCAATGCTGTACGGGGCGTCTTTAAGCGGGATGGGCTTTGCCAATACCCAGACGGGCATCATCCACGCCATCGGGCACGCCGTCCCGGCGGCGCATCACTTGCCGCACGGGCTGCTTATGGCTGCCGTCAGCCCCATGGGCATTGCCTTCAACAGTATCGCCTCCCCGCAAAAATACGCGCGAATCGCCGAAATTCTGGGATGCTGCCAAGAAGGAAAAAATGTTTACGCGCAGGCGGCGCGCGCTGTCGACGGCATGAAAAATCTTCTCCGCGATCTCGGAATCGCTCACGGGCTTGCCGCGCATGGGGTAAGCCCGGACGAGATCCCCGGCATAGCAAGGCGCGCCGCCGCCGACGCGCGTCTTATGGCGAAAAATCCCAGACAGGGCACGGCGGAAAACCTTGAGACCCTGATTCGGGAATATTTTTAAACCTCCCTGTGCGAATATATGGAGCACGCCATGATTCCGACAACGCCGATACGCATCAAAAATTTTATCAACGGGCAATGGCGGGAAGAAAGGGGAGACAGGACGCTGCCGCTGTACAATCCGTCCACCGGCGAAGAGATAGGTTCTCTGCCGCTTTCGGGCGGGGATACGGCGCAAGCCGCCATAGCCGGTTCCCATGAGGCATACTTCAACTGGAAAAACAGATCCGTCGCGAACCGCGTCGGTTTTGTTCATGCCATCCGCGCCTGCATGGAAAAAGATTTCGAGAAACTGGCCGTATATATCGCCCATGACCAGGGCAAGCACATTTCCGAAGCCCGGGGTGAAGTGCGCAGGGTAATTGAACTCGCTGAAATGGCTTGCTCCGTCCCCGCGCTTATCCAGGGCGACACTCTGGATCAGGTCAGCACGAATATCTCCTGCAAGGTGGTCAAACAATCACTCGGCGTTTTCGGCGGCGTCGCCCCCTTCAATTTCCCGGCGCTGGTTTTCGGCTGGTTCATCCCCTTTGCCATAGCGGCGGGAAACACGTTTATTTTCAAGCCTTCGAGCAAATCCCCCCTGTTCATGCAGGGCATGTGCGAGATCTTTCAGGAAATCAACCTCCCGCCGGGAGTGGTGAACGTGGTGCACGGCGACCGCAGCATCCCCGGAAGCTGGTATGAGGACGCGCGCATTGCGGGCGTTTGTCTTGTCGGTTCGACGCCTACGGCGAAAAAGATGGCGGCGGCCTGCGCGAACGGCGCCAAACGTTCCATGCTGCTGGGTGGAGCGAAAAACCTGCTGCTGGTTATGGAAGACGCGGATATTGACCTCTTCATCGAAAATTTCCTGAATTCCTGCTACGGTTCTGCGGGACAACGCTGCCTGGCCGGTTCAATCGTCGCCATAGTGCCGGAGCTTTACGAAGCCGTCCTGAAACGCATGATCGCCGCTTCCAAGACTGTGAGGATCGGCGACGCCATGGACCAGGATGTCTACATGGGGCCGCTGATTTCCCCCGAAGCTGTGGAAAATGTCAAAAGATACGTGGACATTGCCCTGGCTCACGGGAAGGGGTGCGAGCTTGTGCTGGACGGCCGCGACCCCGCTCTGCCAGCCAGAAACAAAAACGGCTTTTTCATCGGCCCGACTGTCATCAGAGACGTCACGCCGTGCAATCCCCTGTTCACCACGGAAGTTTTCGGCCCTCTCGTGGCCGTGACCAAAGTCGCGGGCATGAACGAGGCTCTTGCGCTCATCCGCGCTTCCGAATTCGGCAACGGCGCCTGCGTCTTCACGCAGAATCAGCATTATGCGGAAACCTTCAGCCGCGAGGCCGATGTGGGCATGGTGGGAGTCAACATCGGCGTGTGCGCCCCGCACCCCTTCGCTCCCTTTGGGGGCATCAAGGGTTCGCTGCTGGGGACGAACAAGGTGCAGGGGAAGTGCGGCATTGATTTTTTCACTCAGGACAAGGTTGTCACAATCCGTACAAAAAGTCCCAAGGGCGATGAAGTCGTTTCAGAACCGTCCGACTCTTCCATACGCTCCTGCGTGGCATCCTGACGAAAAGGACGGACATATTCCGTATCCGCCAAGGGAAAAAACATACAGCCTTCCGTGATGAAAAGGAGCATAAGGCTGACAACGTGAGGCCGGTCTTTCGGTGAAACCGGCAAAGGAGGTGAAACGCTGATTCCGTGTGCGGTTTGTTTGGCCTTGCCACTGAGAGTTTCAATGAAACAAGGAATGGGGTAGCCGTATGAAAAAAGTTCTGATTGTTTTTCTTGCTGTCTGCTTTTTGGCGAGTTTTGGGTTCAGCGCGCGGGCTGCCCAAAATTATGAGTTGAAAATCCAGACGTCTCTTGCCACCTCCAGCATGTATTTCAAAACGCTTGAGCGCTTCAAAAAGAATCTTGAGGATCTTACCGCCGGCCAGATCAAAGTTGAGTTGCTCGCCGAGGGAGCTGTGGTCAAGGGGTTTGAAATTTTTGAGGCCGTCAGCGAAAACATCATCAACGGCGGCATGTCCTGGACGCACTGGGCGTCCGGCAAACATCCGGCGGGCGTGCTCTTTTCGGCTCCGGTCGGCGGCCTTGGCCTGGGGCTTGATCAGATAAGCGTATTGTCCTGGATGTGGGACGGGGACGGTCTGAAGCTTCTGAACGAATACTATCAGAAGATGGTCAAGGTAAATCTGCGCGCGTATCCGGTTCTGCCCATGGGGCCTGAATGTTTCGGATGGTTTCACAAGAAGTATACCTCCTTTGAGGAGATCAACAAGCTCACCTTCCGCGCGCCTCCGGGCGTCCCGACCGAAGTGTTCAAGGAAATGGGCATGCCCGTCGTGTCCATGCCGGGCGGGGAAATCATCCCGGCGGCCCAGCGCGGGGCCATTGAAGCTGCCGAATGGATCGCTCCCGGCGAAGATCTGCCCATGGGCTTCGCCGAAGTCTGGAAGCACTACTATCTTCAGGGATTGCATCAGGCCATTTCCATCGGCGACATTTACATCAACAATGACTGGTACAACAAGCTGCCCAAGAATTTGCAGGTCGCCATTGAAGTGGCTATGAAAGCCTGCCTGGCCGACCAGCTTCTGGCCAATGTCAGCGTAAACTCCAAAGCCCTTGAGATGATGGTGCGCGACAAGGGCGTCACCATTGAAGAAACGCCGCGCGATTACTACGGCCGCTTTATGAAGGCCACCCAGACGGTGCTTCAGAAATACATGAAAGATCCTTTCTTCAAAAAAGTGTATGATTCCGAAGTCGCTTGGGCCAAGATGACGGTGCCCTTCCAGGTTCGCGCCAACGGGCTGTATTACCAGATAGGCAAAACAGCCATGGATGCAGGCGTCGTCACTGACTACAAAAAATAAATCCCGTGAAATGCGCGTGGGGGGCTCCCTCCCACGCGCACGCGACACGCCTTTCGAAGCGCTGCCCGGAGGTTTTCATGTCCCAGGATATCGCGAGCATACTAAAGGAACAGGTGCCGACGCCGGTGCGAAAAGCCATTGCCGCCCTGGACGGCCTGAGCGTCCTTGTGGGCAAGACAGCCGCATGGCTGGCCGTGCCCATGATGTTGAGCCTTATCATTGAGGTGGTGATGCGCTATCTTTTCAGGTCTCCCACAATCTGGGCGTTGGACATGGCCGTCATACTGTACGGCATCCACTTCATGCTCGGATCGCCGTATTGTTTGCAGGCCGGGCAACACATCCGCACGGATTTTTTCTATCACGGCTGGTCCGTCAGAAAAAAAGCCGTCGCGGACCTTTTCAACTACGTTGTCCTTTTCTTCCCGGTTCATGTCGTTTTTTTCAATATCAGCTGCAATTACTTCTACAGGTCTTTCTCCCAAAACGAGACGTCCGTGACCAGCCCCTGGGCTCCGATCATCTGGCCGGCGAAACTGGCCATCCCGGTCTGCGTTTTTCTGACTCTTCTCCAGGGTTTTTCCGAAGTGCTCAAATGCGCATATCGCTTCAAAACGCGCGTTGATCTCTGGCCTGTGTCGGAAACCGGCGAGGCGGTTGACTAGGACATTTTTTCGGGTCGCGGGTGGATGCGAAACCCTCCCCACAATTTCGAGGAGTGCCGTGCTTATGGAAATGTCGTACACCGAAATGCTCGCCATGCTCTCGCTCGCGGGGATGTTCGCCGCTTTCTGTCTGGGCTTTCCCATATCCTACACCATGATCTTCAGCGGTCTGGCGTTCGGGTATCTCGGCATCGGAAAAATCGTCTTCTATCTCCTGACCATGCAGTTTTATCAGGTGATGAGCGACCCCATCATGGGGGCCATTCCCTTTTTTCTGCTCATGGGGTATCTGCTTGAGGGCGCGGGCCTCATGGACCGCCTGTTCCGGTCATTCCAGCTTCTGTTCGCCAAACTCCCGGGTTCGCTGTACTGCGCCGTCACCCTCACCGGCACCATCTTCGCGGCGGCCACAGGCATTGTCGGCTCGTCGGTGAATCTGCTTTGCATCATGTCGGAACCGGCCATGCGCGCGAGCGGATACAACACCCGGATGGGAGCGGGCTGCATCGCCGCGGCGGGAACCCTCGGCATTCTTATTCCCCCCAGCATCATGCTTGTCGTGCTTGGCCCGATCATGGGGCTGCCCGTTACCGATCTTTTCGCCGCGGCCATTTTTCCCGGTCTGCTTCTGGCCGGAATATACATCGTCTATTCCCTGGTGAAATGCGCCATCTGGCCCCAATACGGACCACCGTTGCCCAGGGAGATGTGGCCCGCGAGCTACGCGGTAGTGTTCAAAGAAATGCTTATAGGCGTTTTCCCGCTGCTGGTGCTGATTTTCGCGACTCTCGGCAGCATTCTCATGGGTATCGCCACCCCCACCGAAGCCTCGGCCTGTGGGGCTTTCGGAGCCTTGATTCTGACCGTCGCCTATCGCAAATTCACCTGGAAAAATTTCATCAAGGCCCTGCACAGCACAATTCTGCTTTCCGCCATGATTCTCGTCATGATCGCTTCCTGCAATTTTTTCGGCGCGGTTTTCTCCCGCCTGGGGGGCGCCACCTGGCTGTCCAACGCGCTGCTGTCCGTCGACACCACGCCCATTGCCATGCTGATTCTCATCATGACCATCATTTTTTTCATGGGCTGGGCCATGGAATGGATTCCCATCGTGCTTATTCTCGTTCCTTTGCTCATGCCCGTGGTGGAGGCCATGCACTATGACAAGCTCTGGTATTGCCTGGTGGTGGCCGTGACCCTGCAGACATCCTGGCTCTCGCCGCCTGTGGCCCTGTCCTGCTATTTCATCAAGGGCAGCATTCCACACTGGAAGCTGACGGATATTTACAAGGGCATGTTTCAGTACATCGGCTGTCAGCTTTTGGGGCTCGCATTGATCGTCGCTTTTCCTTCCATCGTGACTTTTTTGCCCAACTGGCTGAAATCCTGACAGGACTAGACTATTGTCATGCGCAGACTGCTGTTTTCTTTGATGCTGCTTTTGTTCGCCGCGGCGAACGGCTTTGGCCCTGCTCATGCCGCCGGGCAGACTCCACGGCTTCTTTTTGAAAATTACGCCTATCACGCCCCCAAGGCCGAAATCGCCGCCCTGCCGGGCGCGACGGAAAGCGAAGAGAATTTCGCCGGGGACATCCTGCTGCCAGAGACATCCTTTGCCGGCCACAAGTGGGTGCCCCGCCTTGAATTCCGGGATGAAAGGCTTGTCCGCGTCAGTCTCATGGCAGC
Source organism: Desulfovibrio sp. (assembly GCA_031270875.1). Next base: position 7,519 of record JAISXC010000097.1, on the reverse strand, counting down.
CTATTCCGCCGGGCGCATGGAAGCGGTCACCTCCTTCCTGAGCGACGAAGGGTATGAGATTCTTGCCCTGCTCGCGGACGACAGAAGCCTTGATTTCATATCCTTTTTGAAGATTGACGGTCCCAAGGCCCTGCAGGAAAAAATCGGGGAAATGCTTTCCGGCGGCCCGCACAAGCGCGTCACGTACGCCTGGTTCGCCACCGGCGGCCTTTCCCGGGACACAAAAATCATGGCGCGCAATCTCACGGATTTTTTCATGCTGGCCCCTTCAGTCACGCGCGAGGCGGAAGTGACCTTGTTGCGCGCGGACGGCGGGGAACAGGTGATGATTTTGGTTGATTTTACGTACCCCATTCTCGACGCGATGTGACGAGGAAACCCGCATGAAGATCATCGACTTCCGTTTTCGGCCCAACACTCCCGAAGTTATTGACGGCATCAAAAACAGCGCCATGTTCAAGGCCACCTGCGAGGCCATCAATTTTGACAGACGCGTGCCCCAGCCCCTGCCCGAAATAGTCGCGGACATGGAAAAACGCGGAGTGGAGCTTGCCGTGGTCACAGGCAGGGACTGTGAGATCACCTACGGTTTTCCGGCCAACAACGGAAGCGTGCTGGAATTTGTCAGAGCCTATCCGAAAAAGTTCATAGGTTTTTGGGGCACAGATCCGCACAAGGGGATGAAGGCCGTGCATGAAATCGTTCACGCCGTTGAAGCGCACGGCATGCGCGGCATCGCCATTGACCCCTATCTGGCCCACATTCCTCCTCACGAGGCGCGGTACTATCCCCTCTATTCCAAATGCTGCGAGCTGAAAATTCCCGTCTTTGTCACCACGGCGCCTCCGCCCCAGGTGCCCCGCGCTGTCATGGACTACATTGACCCGCGTCATGTGGATATCGTGGCCCGCGACTTTCCGGAGCTGACCGTCATCATGAGCCACGGCGGCTACCCGTTCGTGAACGAGGCCATTTTCGCCTGCATGCGCAATGCCAACGTGTACATGGATCTTTCGGAGTATGAGCTCGCCCCCATGGCCGAGGCCTATGTCCAGGCGCTCAACAGCGCCATAGGAGACAAGGTCGTGTTCGCCAGCGCCCATCCCTTCGTGGAACAGGAAGAAGCCATACGCATCTACAACAATCTTAAACTGAAAGACGACGTGCGCCGCAAGGTCATGTACGACAACGCCCGGCGCATCCTCGGCCTCGCTCCCGCCGTTTCCGGAAGAAACCCGGGGCCGTCCCCGCTCCCGCAGGAGTTCCCGCTTCCCTATCTGCCCTTTATTCCGGCCTCCGGGCGAATGAGATGACCGGCGCATGGACAGGGATCAGTTCATAGAGGCGGTACGCGCCGCCGGCGTCGTCGGCGAGGGGGGAGCCGGCTTTCCCGCCCACGTCAAGTATGCCGGGGCCGCGGATACGGTCATTGCCAACGGCTGTGAGTGCGAGCCTCTCCTGCATACGGACAGGCGCCATATGGAACGCGGCGCGCGGGCCATAGCCCGCGCCCTTGCCGGATTGAAACGCGCCTCGGGGGCTGGCAGGGGCATTTTCGCCCTGAAGAAAAAGCAGACCGGGGCGATCCCCAAGGTCAGCGAGGCTTGCGGTGAGTTTGGCCTTGAAATGGCCCTGCTTGAGGATTTTTATCCCGCCGGGGACGAGCAGATCCTTGTGCGCGAGCTGACCGGCAGATCGGTGCCCGCCTTGGGCATACCTTTGCAGACCGGGTGCATGGTCGCCAACGTGGGGACGCTCGTTTCCGTGGATGCCGCCTTGCGGGGAGCATCCGTGACGCACAAAACGCTGACGGTGACGGGTGAGGTGCGGCAGCCGGGGACAGTGCGGGTTCCCGTGGGCACTTCAATGGACAAATGCCTTGCCGCGGCCGGCGGGGCGCTGGTGGAGGATCCGGTTTTCATTCTGGGGGGCCCCATGATGGGGCGCCTTGTGGAGAGTGAAGCGGCCTTGAAAAAGGAACACGTCGCCAAAACCGACGGCGGCCTCATCGCGCTTCCGCGGGGGCATTGTCTGCATCTCAACGCGTCGCAGAATGTGGAGCGCATGCGCCGCAGGGCGGCCTCGGCCTGCATCCAGTGCCGTTTCTGTTCCGACCTGTGCCCGCGAATGCTGATAGGCCAGCCCTTTGAAACGCACAGGGTGATGCGGGTATTCGGAGCGGGCGCGGAAATGGAAAGCGAAGTCGGGAGGAAGGCGTATTTGTGCAGCGGATGCGGCGTATGCGAGCATTATGCCTGCCCCATGAGGCTCTCGCCGCGCCGCGTCAATCAGGCGATAAAACAGGCCCTGAACAGCGCGAAAATCCTCTATGACGGCCCGCGCGAGACAAAGGAGGAACAGACGCATCCCCGCGAATACCGCAAAATTCCCTTGTCCCGGCTGGCGTTCCGGCTCGGCATTTCGCGGTACATGGGTCTGGAAACTCCGGATCTCGGCACGCTGAAACCCGATGTGATACGCGTGCCCCTGGGGCGTCATATCGGCGCGCCGGCTCTGCCCCTGGTTCTGCCCGGACAGAAAGTGCGGTCGGGCGAGTGCGTAGGGGAAATCCCGGAGAAATCCCTCGGCGCGCGCGCCCATGCCGGCATCAGCGGCCTGGTCGTCTCTGTGGACGACGCGGTGACCATACGGAGCGAAGAGTATGCATGAGCGTTTCACGGCTGTGGGGATGCTGGAATTCACAAGCATCGCCGCGGGAATGGAGGCGGCGGATCGCATGGTCAAAGCCGCCGAAGTGTTTCCCGTTTTTTTCAAAACGGTCTGTCCGGGCAAATATCTGTCCTGCGTCGCCGGCGATGTGGCCGCTGTTTCCGCCTCACTGGAAGCGGGCATAATTCTTGTTCCCCCGCTTGTGGCGGACTGGTTTCTCCTGCCCAATATCCATCCCGATGTGATTGCCGCGCTTTCCGGCACCGGGCGGAGCGTCGAACGCGAGGCCTTGGGAATACTTGAAACCTACTCGGCGGCCTCAATCATCGCGGCCTCGGACGCCGCGGTAAAGGCGGCGGAAGTGCGCATTCTGGACGTGCGCGTCGCTCTGGGAATCGGCGGCAAGGGCTACGCCCTGTTCAGCGGCGATGTGGCGGCCGTGCAGGCGTCCGTGGAGTCCGGCTCGCGGCTGGCCGAGGAAGCCGGCCTGCTGGTGGCGAAAGTGGTCATTCCCCGCCCGGCGGAAGCTTTTTTTGAACAAGTGCTTTAAATTCATACAGGTATTCTGTCATGACGGCCAAACATGTGATTACCGCGGATGATGTGCGGACAGCTCGCAAAGAGGGGCGGGGCGAAATGGCAGTGCCCCCCGGAACACTTCTCACTCCGCTGGCCAGAGACGACGCCCGCGAATTGGGAATCCGTCTCGTTTTCGTAGAAACCGCGTCGCTGGAAGGCGGCATGAGGCAAACGGCCCCCTGCTTTCAGGTTTCGTCACTGCCGGCTCCGGACGCCGCTTTTCCCAGACCGGAAGCCGCGATGGTTCCGGGGCAGATTACCCTTTGCGCCGGGCAGCCTCTGGAAAGAGCGCTCACGCCGCCCGCGCAATTCGCGTCCGACGGGCGGCGCGGAAAATCCGAAAGCGAAAAAAACGCGCGCGGTGTGGACTGCCGAATGGGAGTATGTATGATTTTTTTGACGGAAGACGACATACGGCAACGCTCCATTGCCGAAGGCGGAGAGCTCGTTCTTTCCGCAGCGGAGAAACTGACCCCCTCAGCCAGAGAATACATCCGCGGGCAGCGCCTGCGGGTGGTCGCGGAAGGCGCTGAGCCGCAATGCGGCCAGGAGGCGGGCGACATCCAGCCCGGCGCGGAACGCGCGGGACGCGCGGAACCGGGCCTGACCCATCTTGACGCCGCGAGCATGGTGGCGAAAACCCATCCGCGCATTGAGGCGCGCGGCAAACTGGACAATCTCATGGCTGAGATCGTGCTGACGCAAACGCTGTTTGACCCGAAGGCGAAGCTTCCGGACTTGCTCAAGGAATGCCTCGCCGATCTCAAGGAATGGGTTTTTCAGACCCTGGCGGCCGAGATTTCCGGCAGCATACTGCCGGCGCAGGGCATGGCCGGCATGAGCCCGGAAGCGTTGCGGGCCGTCTCCCGCAACCCGCGTCGGTATCTGGGAACGGATCATCTGACGCCCGACGCGGCGCTGGGCGTAAACATGGCTTTTTTAAACCGCCTGCGCACCCAGGTGCGCGAAACGGAACTGGCCGTCGCGAGAGCCGCCCTCTGCCGCAACGACATACAAGAATCGCTGAACAGGCTTTCCAGCGCCGTGTATGTGCTCATGCTGTTCACGCGGCTGGCTGAAAACGGCGTCAGACTGCCGGACACGGCGCTTTTGAAATAAAAATGAAGCGCGTTTCCTCTTTGCCGGTGGACGCCCAGAGCGCGGCAGCGCGTATTCTTGAGCGCAGCATGGCGACATGCAGGGGTAAAAATCCCGTTGTGGTCTTCCCCGACGGGGAAGACCAGCGTGTATTGCGCGCCGCCCTCAGGTTGCGCCGCGACGGGCTGGCCCGCCCGCTTGTGCTCGGAAGACCGCAAATTCTGCTTGATCTTCTGAACAGGGAGGCGAAAAGGGGAGAACTTCTGGATGTGGCGGATCCTTCCGCCCCGCGGCTGCTGGCGCGCAATGCGGAGGACTATGCCCTCCTCATGGCCGGGCGGGGAAAAAACGTGAGCATGGACGAGGCGGAAGAGGCGGCGCGCCGTCCCCTGACAGCGGCCTGTCTGATAGTGAAGAGGGGGGAGGCCGCGGCCGGCATTGCCGGGAATCTGTCTTCCACGCCGGACGTAATGCGGGCGGGACTGCGCATCCTGGGGACGGCCCCGGAGACGCGCACGGTTTCAGGCTTCTTCTTCATGCTTTCCCCGGACGGCGGGAATTGCTTTATTTTCTCCGATGTCGGGGTAATCCCGGAGCCTACCGTGGAACAGCTCGCGGATATCAGCATTTCCTCAGCGCGCCAGTACAGGCGCATGCTTGGGGAAGAACCGCGCGTCGCCCTTCTTTCGTTTTCCACAAAAGGCAGCGCCAGACACCCCCGCGTTGACCATGTGCGCGAAGCTTTCAGGCTCGTTCGCGAACGGGCGCCGGATTTGCTCGCGGATGGCGAAATACAGTTTGACGCTGCCGTGGACGAGGAAGTGGCCCGCAGAAAAATGCCGGACAGCCCGCTGGGTGGAAAGGCCAACGTGTTTATCTTCCCTTCGCTGGAAGCGGGAAACATCGCCTACAAGGTCGCCCAGCGCCTGGGAGGATATACGGCCCTCGGTCCGTTTCTGCAGGGACTCGGCGGGGGCTGGCATGATCTGTCCAGAGGGTGCGACGCGGACGATGTGTACAAGGCGGCGCTTGTCGGTCTGGCGATGGAACTTGGGAAAAACGGAGATGTCGCGGATGCGGGCCGCGGTTTCCTGAAAGCGGACGGGCGACCGTCCGGAAAACAGTAACCTGATGTTGGAGGAGATGAAAATGGACGCGCTCGGCATGATTGAAACCAAAGGTCTTGTGGCTTTGATTGAGGCGGCGGATGCCATGGTGAAAGCGGCGAGGGTCACCCTCATCGCCTATGAGCAGATCGGCGGCGGTTTTGTGACGGCCGTTGTCAGGGGCGATGTGGCCGCGTGCAAGGCCGCGACGGATGCCGGAGTGAGCGCGGTGCAGCGCATGGGCGGCGAACTTGTTTCCGTGCATGTGATCCCGCGTCCCCATTCCGATCTGGAAGGAGTGTTTCCGCTGCAGCGCAAGCAAGGATAACGCCGCGTGAACCCGGAATAAGACTAGGCCGGAAACGTCCGGTGGCGTGTGCGGTCATCCCGCGAACGGGCGGGAAGCGGGCCCGCGGGATGCGTTTTGGCGCGCGGAGCCGGGACCGCGCATATTCAGGAGGTTCTATGGAACTTGCCAAGGTTGTCGGGCAGGTGGTGGCCACCGCGCGGGCGCCCGGCCTGCCCGGTACTTCGCTCCTGCTGGTGCAATTCGTGAATGAAAAAGGCGAACCGTGCGGCGATTGTCATGTGGCGGCGGATCCGATCGGAGCCGGCGAGGGGGAATGGGTGCTCACCGTGCGGGGAAGCTCGGCCCGTTGCGCCATCGACAGGGACGCGCCGCTGGATCTCGCCGTGGTCGGCATTGTGGACAGCGTTTCCTCCAGAGCGGGCAATCTGTACCGGAAAAACTGAGGACAGTGTCCGGAAAAATTGTTCAGGGGTACAAATATGAATCTGGCCGAGCATGATGTGGAACGGATTGTGTCGGAGGTGCTGAGACGCTTGGGAACCGCCGGCGTCCCGCAGAGTCGCGGCGGGGACTTCGGTTTGTTTGACTCGCTTGACGACGCCGTCTCCGCCGCCTCCGAGGCCTATAAAAAAATCCCCACCCTGAGCCTGCGGAACAGGGTGATCTCAGCGATACGCAAGGCGGGCGCGGAACATGCGCGCGCTCTGGCGGAATTGGCGGTGCGGGAAACAGGCATGGGTCGCGTCGCGGACAAGGTCGCCAAAAATATTCTGCAGGCCGGGCATACGCCCGGGACGGAAATTCTCGTGCCGCGCGCTCTTTCGGGCGACGCGGGGTTGGCTCTTGAAGAAAACGCTCCCTGGGGGGTTATCGCCTCGGTCACGCCCTCAACCAATCCGGCGGCGACAGTCATCAACAACAGCATCAGCATGATAGCCGCGGGCAACGCCGTGGTGTTCGCGCCGCATCCCGGCGCGAAAAAAACCTCGCAGACAGCGATCCAACTGCTGAACAAGGCGATCCTCGAATCGACCGGGATTGCCAACCTTCTCTGCGCCGTCCGGGAGCCGTCCATTGATCTCGCGCAACGTCTTTTCGCGCACAGCGGCGTGAAACTGCTGGTGGTCACCGGAGGAGAGGCCGTGGTGGAGGCGGCCCGCAAGCACGCCGCCATGCGGCTTATCGCCGCCGGAGCCGGCAATCCGCCCGTGGTGGTTGATGAAAGCGCGGACGTCAAACGCGCGGCGCGCAGCATTTACGCCGGCGCCTCTTTTGACAACAACATCATTTGCGCCGACGAAAAGGAGATCGTCGCCGTTGACTCTGTCGCGGACCGGTTGAAAAGCGAAATGAAAGCTCTCGGAACTGTGGAGATTTCCCCGGAACAGGCTGAGGCGATCGCCCGTTTCGCGCTGCGCGGGCATCCCGGCCCCAAGGTTTCCGCCAATCCCAAGTGGGTGGGACGTGACGCGGCGCGCATAGCCCAGGAAGCGGGAATCAGCGTGCCGGAGAATTGCCGCCTGCTTTTGGTGGACGTGGAGCGCGACATCAATCATGCCTTCGCTCGGGCGGAACAGATGATGCCCGTCATTCCGCTGCTGCGGGCGAAAAACATTGACGAGGCCATTGACTGGGCTTTTCTTTTGGAGCGCGGCCTCTGCCATACGGCTGGCATGCATTCGCGCAATATCGACAACATGCACAACATGGCCCTGCGGATGAACACCAGCCTTTTCGTCAAGAACGGCCCTCATAT